>JADLHR010000182.1 GCA_020848665.1 Anaerolineae bacterium | reverse complement strand
GCCATCAGCTCGTCCTCGCGCATCGAGGTCAGGCGGCGAATTTCGCCGAGCACCTGGCGCGCGTGCCGCACCGCCTCGACCACGTCGCCCGTGCCCGCCTCGCCTTTCGTGCGCATCATCGCCGCGCCTTCGCCGATCCGGCGCAGCGCCTCGCCCAGGTTGCGGCAGCCGCACACGAACGGCACGCTGAAATCGTGCTTGTTGATGTGGTACTGCTCGTCGGCGGGAGTCAGCACTTCGCTCTCGTCGATGTAATCGACGCCAAGCGACTCCAGAATCTGCGCTTCGACAAAGTGCCCGATGCGGCACTTCGCCATCACCGGGATCGTGACGGTTTCCATGATCGCCTCGATCAACCCCGGATCGCTCATGCGCGCCACGCCGCCCTGCGCGCGGATGTCCGCCGGGACGCGCTCCAATGCCATGACTGCCACCGCTCCGGCGTCTTCCGCGATCCGGGCGTGCTCCGGCGTGACCACGTCCATGATCACGCCGCCCTTGAGCATCTGCGCCAGCCCGCGCTTGAGCGTGACGGTGCCTTTCTCCGTGCCATTTCCCGCCGAGTGGGGAGTTGTGTGCTCTGTCATCTTCTGTCTCCTGTCTGCTTGCTGCTCAGCCACGCGGGCGCAGCCCTTCGTTTTGTACCGGATCACGGTGCAGTTTGTCCAGAGCGTTGGCGAAGATCGCCAATGCGCCAGCCTGTCCTATCTTGTGGTTGTGACAACCATACGAATCTGAGCCGTATCTCACAGAATCGTCTCGCGCCGGGCCGCCGGGGTCAGGCGTGACGTGCCATAGGCCGTACACCACGCTTCCCAGGCTGCGCCGAGCCGCTTCATGCCCTCGACGATGCGCGCGGACGGCTGCGATGAGAAGTTCAGGCGCAGATACCGGTCCCCGCCCCCGTCGGTGTGGAACAGCGTGCCGATCGCGTACGAAACGCCGTGCTGAATCGCCGTGATATACAGCTCGGCGGCGGTCGGCCCTTCGTCGGGCAGCGCCACCCACAGGTACAGCCCGCCGCTGGGCGGAGTCCAGCGCGCACCGGGTGGCAGATAGCGCTCCGCTGCCTCGACGGCGGCCTGGCAGCGCAGCCGCAGCGCGCCGCGCACGCGGTTGAGATGGCCTGGCAGCGCGCCGCTCGCCAGAAAGACGTGCATCGCGCGCTGATTCAGGCCCGGCGTGCAGATGTCCGCCGCCTGCTTGACGCGCACCAGCCGGTCGCGCAGCGCCCCGCTGGCGATCAGGTAGCCGGTGCGCGTGCCGGGCAGCAGAATCTTCGAGAAACCGCTGGCGTGCAGCACCAGCCGGTCGTCATCGAGCGCCTTGAGCGGCGGCGGCGCCGCGCCCTGGTAGCCCAGCTCGTGATAGACCGCATCCTCCAGGATCGGGATGTCGTAATGCCTCGCCAGCGCCAGAAGCTGCCGCCGCCGGTGAATCGGCATCACCGCCCCGGTCGGGTTGTGATACGTCGGCGCGGCGTAGATCAGCCTCGGACGGTGCGCCTGGATCACTGCTTCAAGCTGATCGAGCCGCATCCCGTCGCGATCCATCGCCACGCCAACGGGGATCACGCGCCGCACGTGCGCAATGTCGAGTATCCCCAGGTACGTCGGATTGGCGGTCACCAGCGTGTCGCCTTCACCGAGCAGCGCCTGCACCACCAGGTCGAGCGCCTGCTGCGCCCCGCCGGTGATCAGCACGTCGTCGGGATGGCAGCGGATTCCGAGCGAGGCGACGTATTCTGCGACATGCGCGCGCAGCGGCGGATACCCCTCGGTTTCCTCGTAATCGACCGCCGACGCGCCGTCCCGGTCGAGCACGGCGTTGATCGCGTGGCGCAGCGCCTCGACCGGCAGAAACTCCTCGGACGGCGTGCCGCCACTGAACGCGATCACGCCCGGCTGGCGCGCCAGGCGCGCCATCTCGCGCATGCTGAACGTCGCCGCGCCGGGCAGCGACCACGCGGGCGGCATCCCGCTCGCTGCCAGGCGCGTCCTGGTCACAAACGTGCCGCGCCCAGGGTGAGCCGCGATCCGCCCTTCCTCCTGCAACTCGGCGTAGGCGTTGACGACGCTGACGCGGCCCACGCCCAGCTCGCGCGCCAGATCGCGGGTCGGCGGCAGGCGATCCCCCGGCAGCAGACGCCCACTCTCGATTTGCAGCCGCAGGTGCCGCGCCAACTGCTTGTAGATTGGCTCGACCGACTCGCGCGCGAGCGGGATGTCCAGCCTGTCCACTGTTGCCATCAAAACCTCGCCTGTTGTTTCCCTCATCCTAGCAAGCCCGGCCTAGCGGTGATAGCGCCATATAGAGCCAATACGGGCCGCGCTCGACCAGAGTATACCCCGTCACGGCTGCGCAGACGAGCGATCTCGATGCGCCCCGCCCGGTTGTGCGCTACACTTAGCGCCAGCCCGACCCTATTGGCCGGCAGACGCGCGGAAAGGAGTCTCGCAGATGCAAGCCGACATTCTCTATCGTCCCTCGTATTCGATGGCTGTCGTCAACCTGGCTCCCCACGAAGCGATCCGCGCCGAAGCTGGCTCGCTGGTCAGCATGACCGAGGGGATTAGCGTTCGCACCGGCACGGACGGCGGCGTGCTGGCCGGGCTGTCGCGCGCGCTGCTCGGCGGCGAGAGTTTTTTCATGAACGTCTTTGAGGCGCCGGACTGGGGCGGGCAGATCAACTTTGCCCCGACGCTGCCGGGCGACATGATCATTTTGCAGCTTGAAAACGACTCGCTGCTGGTTCAGAGCGGCTCGTTTGTCGCCTCGTCGTTGGGTATTGTGATCGATACGAAGTGGAGCGGCGCGCGGACGTTCTTCGCCTCCGAGGGGTTCGTCATGCTGCGCGCACGCGGCACGGGTCTGCTGATCCTGTCGAGCTACGGCGCAATCCATCCCATCGACCTGCAGCCCGGCCAAACGTATACGGTCGATACCGGCCACCTGGTTTCCTTCACCGAAGGGATTGGCTTCAAGGTGCGCGCGGTCGGCGGCGTGCGCTCGACCCTGTTCAGCGGCGAAGGGCTGGTGGTCGATCTGACCGGGCCGGGGCGCGTCTACATGCAGACCCGCTCGGCGGACGCGTTCCTCTCGTGGCTGGCGGCCCCGGCGAGCAACCACGAAGAGCCGAAAAAGTAAGCTGATTATTATCATGGACCTGTAAAGGATACGCGCATGACGCACGCACTGATCACCGGCGGCGCCGGGTTTATCGGCAGCCACCTGGCCGAGCGCCTGCTGGCCGCCGGCGACGAGGTCACAATTATCGATAACCTCAGCACCGGGCGCTTCGAGAACATCGCGCACCTGGCCGGGACGCCCCGCTTTCACTACGCGATTGAGGATATCCGCCACGCCGCCGTAATGGACCGCCTTGTCAGCATGTGCGATGTGGTCTATCACCTGGCGGCGGCGGTCGGCGTGTTCGCCATCGTCCACAGTCCGATCGACACGCTGGAAATCAACGTCGGCGGGACCGAAGTCGTGCTGCAAACCGCGCGCCGCTATCGCAAGAAGGTGCTGATCGCCTCGACCTCAGAAGTCTACGGTAAGGGCGTGAAGGTCCCGTTCAGCGAGGACGACGACCGCATCCTGGGGCCGACAACCAAAAGCCGCTGGAGCTACGCCGCCTCGAAGGAGCTGGACGAGTTCCTGGGGCTGGCCTATCACAAGGCGGTCGGGCTGCCGGTCACGATCTTCCGTCTGTTTAACACGGTCGGACCGCGCCAGGTCGGTAGCTACGGGATGGTTGTGCCGCGCTTCGTGCGCTGGGCGATGGCTGGCGAGCCGATCCAGGTCTACGGTGACGGCCAGCAGATGCGCTGCTTCGCCAACGTGTTCGATGTTGTCGAGGCGATCACGCGGCTTGGCGCTAGCGATCAGGTCGCCGGTGAGGTGTTCAACATCGGCTCAGGCGAAGAAGTGACTATCGAGGAGCTGGCGCAGCGCGTGATCGCCCGCACCGGCAGCGCCTCACCTGTCGAGCACATCCCCTACGAGCAAGCCTACGAGGCCGGCTTTGAGGATATGCGCCGCCGCGTGCCGGATACGCGCAAAATCCGGGCGGCGGTCGGCTGGGCGCCCACCACACCGCTCGACGCCACCATCGACCAGATCGTCGCGTATTTCCAGGCGGAAGCGAGCGCTTAGCGGCTAGCTGCGGGCTGTAAAGACCTTTTGGCGGACAAACCCCATCTCCTGACCCCCGGCTCTTTTTTGCTCTCTCCTCAGCCGCTAGCGGAAAGGGAGGCGCGCAGCGCCGGGGTGAGAGGTTCGCCAATAGCGTCTCAGATTGCGGGAAAAACCCTGCGCAGAATTGCAGGTGCGCATACAATCAGCGTAGAGCGAGTGCGACACCCGGAGTGGGCAGTGCATGGCAGACGGCGCGACGATACTCTATATCGAGGATGACGACGATAGCCGCGTCTTGGTCGAGCGTATTCTGACGCGCGCCGGATTTCGTGTGCTGGTCGCCGCGCGCGCTCTGCAAGGGATCGACCTGGCGCAGCAACATGAGCCGGATCTGATCCTGGCGGACATCAACCTGCCGGACCTGAGCGGGCGCGAGATCGCGATCCGGCTGCGGGCGAACCCGCGCCTGGCGGATGTGCCGATCGTGGCGCTGACAGCCTACACGGACGCTGCCGACCGCGAGAAAACCCTGATCGCCGGGGTAACAGGCTATCTGACCAAGCCGATCGATCCGCGCACCTTGCTGGAGGAGATCGCCGGTTACCTGCGCGGCGTGCGCGACACGGTCGATCAGGCGGCCGCGGATCTGGCTCGCCAGGCGTACAACCGCGAGCTGGTCGGACGGCTGGAGCAGACGGTCCGCGATCTGGAAACGTCAAACCGCGAGCTGCGGCGGCTGGACGCGATCAAGGATGATTTCATCCAACTGACCGCCCACGAACTGCGCACGCCGCTGACTACGGTCTACGGCTACAGCCGGTTGGTGCAGACTGCGCCGGTGTTTCGCGCGGCGGTCGCTTCCGATGCGGACGCGGCGGCGGCGCT
>JADLHR010000181.1 GCA_020848665.1 Anaerolineae bacterium | reverse complement strand
CCGAAACCGGCGCCTGCCGCGCGTCCGGCGGCCAGCCCGGCGAGCAACGGCGCAGCCAGGAGCATCCTTGCCCCGATTCCGGGCGTCATCGTCGCGGTTGAGGTCCAGGCGGGTGACGCCGTCGAGCCGGGCCAGCAGGTCTGCGTGCTGGAAGCGATGAAGATGAAAAATATCATTCGCGCGCCGCGCGGTGGCACGATCGGCGCGGTGCGTGTCAGCGCCGGACAACACGTCAAGCACCGCGACGTGCTGATCGATTACGCGGGCTAGGCGGGCCGGGGCACCTCATGGATTTCTCTGAACTCTGGCCGGAGCTGACCAAAGGCTTAGCCAACTTCAGCGCGGGCAACGCGGTCATGATCGCGGCGGGGCTGGTGCTGATCGCGTTGGCGGTGCTCAAACAGTACGAGCCGGTACTGCTACTGCCGATTGGCTTCGGCTGTATCCTGGCGAATATCCCGCTGACCGGGATGCTCGACGATCACGGCCTGTTCGGCGTGCTGTACAGCGCCGGGATCAGCAACGAGCTGTTTCCGCTGCTGATCTTCGTCGGCGTTGGCGCGATGATCGACTTCAGCCCGCTGCTCGCCCAGCCGAAGATGGTGCTGCTCGGTGCGGCGGGGCAGTTCGGCATCTTCGGCACGCTGATCCTGGCGACGCTGCTCAAGTTCCCGCTCAACGAAGCGGCGTCGATTGGCGTGATCGGCGCGATTGACGGGCCGACCTCGATCTACGTGGCGAGCAAGCTTGCGCCGGACCTGCTGGCGCCGATTGCGGTGGCGGCCTATTCGTACATGTCGCTGGTGCCGATCATCCAGCCGCCGGTTATGAAGCTGCTGACCACGCGCGAGGAGCGCATGATCCGCATGGAGTACGCGCCGCGCCCGGTCTCGCGCCGCGCGCTGGTGCTGTTTCCGATCGTGGTCACGCTGGTGATCGGGCTGCTGGTGCCAGACGCCACGCCGCTGATCAGTATGCTGATGCTCGGCAACCTGCTGCGCGAGAGCCGCGTGGTAGAGCGCCTGACGCACGCCGCCGAGAACGAGATTATCAATATTGCGACGTTGTTCCTGGGGCTGACGGTCGGCTCGACCATGACCGCGACCAGCTTTCTGCGGCTGGACACGCTGCAAATTCTAATTCTCGGCTTGCTGGCCTTTGTGCTGGACACGGCGGCGGGGCTGCTGTTCGGCAAGCTGATGTCGCGCCTCAGCGGCGGCAAGATCAACCCGCTGATCGGTGCGGCAGGGATCAGTGCTTTCCCGATGGCGGGGCGGCTGGCGGCGCAGGTCGCGCAGGACGAGGATTTCGAGAACTTTATTCTGATGCACGCGATGGGCGCCAACACCGCCGGGCAGCTTGGCAGCGTGATGGCGGGCGGCGTGCTGCTGGCGCTGGTCACGGCGATTCTCTAAGCGAGGTCTTTCGCGGACATACACAAGGCGCGCCCAAGCTGGACGCGCCTTTTTGGTTGGAGATGCAGAGCGTGCGCCTGCTATGCTCCGGTCGTCAGGAACGCGATCGACTCGATGATCGCGTCAAGCTGTTCCAGGCGCGGAGTGAAACTCTCCGCCGGCGCCGCGTTGATCTGCGCGATGCTCTCGGTGAAGTATTCATCCAGCCCGGCGATGAACGCTTCATAGTCGAAATCGGTGGGATATTCGGCCAGGAAGCCCTCAATCGTCAGCGGGAACGTCGCCGCGACGTAGGACAGACCGTCCGCACTGATGCCCTGGAAGGTGTAGTAGAACTCGCTGGCGATGAACGGCGAGACATCCTGGCGGTAGATCGTTACGTAGCTGATGCCCTGCGCCGCGCCTGTATCCACATACTGCGCACGGGCGCGGATTACCTGCCCGGCCGGGAAGACCGGCAGGAAAGGCAGCGTGTACGCTGTCAGGTTTTCATCCACCTGCATATACCCGGCCAGATCGGGTCGCCCGGCCAGCAGAGTTTGAAGCTGCTCGACCTGCCGCTGTGAGAAATCGTAGGGCGCGATGTCCGCCAGCCGGTAGACGATCACCGACCCCTTGCCTTCGCGATCGTTGCCGGGGTATCCCATCTCGTCAACCGGCACCTGGTCCCAGGGGATTTGCCGGAACAGCCCGAACTCGGTGCGCGGCGGTTGAGGGCTGCCGGGCGCTTCGTAGTCCAGCGGCTCGCCGGCGTACTGTATCACGGACACACCGTCCGCCAGCGCGCTGTCCCAGCTAAAACCGAAACCATTGAAGGTAATGGTGTTAGCCGATTCACCCTGCGCCAGCGCCGGGGTCGCCCCCAGCGCCAGAATGATCAAGAGCGCGAGCAACTTCAGTTTCATGCTGATTTCCTCTCCTCGTTAGTGAACACATTCACAGTATAGGTTAGCAGACGCCGCGCCGATCAACGCTTGCCTGACGCTGGACTGTCTGGTGCACGCCGCCTGGGGTACGCTCACGGTCAGCCGCGCCCTATGACAAGCGGCCGGTCATTCTGCGAAATATGTCACAACTCGTTGCGGAGCAGGCTATTCCACCATAGAATAGGGGGCCATGCGCAAACTGACACCGGACGATACCCTGCTTGGCTTGCTGGCAGCGAACAGCCAGCATGGCTACCAGCTGCTCGAAGCGTTTCGCGACCCGCAGCAGTTGGGCCAGGTGTGGTATGTCAGCACCAGCCAGCTCTACGCCGTGCTCAAGCGGCTGGAGCAGCAGGAGCTGATCACCGGACATCAGGTCGCCAGCGCCGGCGCGCCAACGCGTACCGAGTACGCGCTGACCGAGGCGGGGCAGGCGCGCCTGAGCGCGTGGCTTGACGAGCCGCAGCCCTCGCCCAGCCTGCGCCGCATCCGGGTCGAGTTTCTGAGCCGGCTGTACATCGCGGGGCTGCTGGGCTACCCGGCGGAGCCGATCATCGCCTGCCAGCGCGCAGCCTGCGCGCGGCGCCTGGACGGCTTATGCGCCCGGCGCGCGAGTTCACCGCATGGCGTGGGCGATCTGGCGCTGGAGATGGTGATCGCGCAGCTTGAGGCAATCGTGGCGTGGCTCGGCGAGTGCGATAAGGCGCTTGACCCGTCTGGCAGTTAATT
>JADLHR010000180.1 GCA_020848665.1 Anaerolineae bacterium | reverse complement strand
CGGCAGAGCGCGCCCTCGTCGCCCAGGTCGATCAGCCCCAGCCAGTGCATCGGCCCGGTCAGGATGAACCACAGCACCGCGCCATCGACCCGGTCCCAGCTTTCGAAGCCGCGCAGGTACTGGCCGGTGGTCGCGTCGCGGAGGTACCAGCTTTCGTAATCCCCGGCCGGGCGCTGAAAATCCGGCTCGTTGGCCTTGACCGCCTCGATGAACTGGGCGACCGGCCACCAGTCGTCAGACGGTTCGGACTCCAAGGATGTCAGCACCGTCTGGCGGGCGAGCAGCGGGTCGTTACGCCAGCCGGTGTCGTCCGGCTTGAGGCCAGGTGTGTGCCACAGATCGTTATAATGCGTGCTGGCGCGCCAGCCTTCGGCCAGGGCGCGAACCTGCTGCGGGCGCGAGCGTTCCAGCCAGGCGCGGGCGTGGCTAGGCACCGGCTTGAAGACGCCGCGCTCGGCGGCAGCCAGGCCCAGGCTGCCCACCAGCGTGATCAGCAGCGCGGTGCGCGCCGGGTGCGTCTCGCCCAGCCAGCGCTCGCCGAGGTCTTCGTGAACCTGGGCGAACAGCGCGTCGTGATCGGGCGGCGTCGGGACGATCTGGAGATAGGCCAGCAGGGTTGTGATGTCATCGACCAGAGTCGTCGTCGCGGGCTGGATGGTCTGCGGCTCGAAGGAGCCGCGCTCGCGGCTCGCGGCGTCGGCGGCCTCGACCACGAAACCGGTAGTGTGCGTCGGCAGCGCAGCGGCGAGGTCTGGCGGGACGTAGGCGAAAAGCTGCCCGCCTGCCTTGCCCTGGTCGTAGGCGACGGCCAGCAGCCCGCGATAATAGAGCGTTTCGGCCACGCTGGCGGGGTGCAGATGGGGTTTCTCGCGATCGCGGCGGCCTGGTCCCATCTGGCGGATTTCGCCATAAAGCCGGTTGTACTGCGCTTGGGTCATCTTATGATCGGGCGCGCTGATCAAGATTTGCAGCGCGCCGCGCTCCTCGTCGCTCAGGCGGCCCCACTCGGCGGCGGCGCGCGCCGGGTCGAGCATAGCGTGCGCCAGCGCCTCTGCCGCCTCGCGCTTATCGAGCGTTCTTACGTCGGCATCCCAGCGGTGCGCAATGATCGCCAGCATACCGGGGTCATATTCGAGCAGGGTCGAAAGCAGGTCTTGCATGGTCCCTCATGGTTCGCTGCGGCGCTATGAGCGCGCATGCGGGGTGTGCAGCATGCCTCGATTAGCTTACGAGCAGATGCGCGCCCTGGCAAGTTTTGGGCAGGGCGGAAAAAGCGAACTAATATGGCGAACTGCTAACGGCTAAGCGTTGATCGCTCAGCCTTCCCACACGCGCAGACCGAAGCGGCTAAGGTAGATCGGCAGGCTCTTGAACAGCGGGTTCGCGCCCTCAATCGCCTGAATCAGGCGGCGTTTTTCGCTGCTGGTCGCCCCGCAGAGCAGCGTCAGCGAGCCGCCATCACCGCCCGCCCCGTTAACCTTCCACCCGATCGCGCCGTGCTCGCGCGCGATCTCGATGATCTGGTGCGCGTCGGGGCTGACGAGGTCGGGATGCAGGTCAGCCTGCGCATCGGTGTTGATCTGCATCGCGCGGCCCAGCGCCGCGAAATCTCCCGCGTAGACCGCGTCGCGGGACATCTCGGCGGTGCGGCGCAGCGTGGCGAGCGCCTTCTCGCTGGCTGGACCGCTGGTTTCGAGCTTTTTGATCACGGTCTCGTGCACGGCGGACGACTGGTGCGCCTTGCCCAGGAAGACCAGCACCAGCCGCCGCTCCATCTCCCACCAGATCGAGTTTGGGACCTGGATCTGCGAGACGGTTGCGTGGGGATACCGGAACATTTCGATGAAGTTGACGCCCCCGTAGGCGGCGCACAACTGGTCCTGGATGCCGCTTTGCAGGTGGAGCATATCGGTCTCGACGCGGTGCGCGGCGTAGGCGACCTCGTGCGGGGTCATTGTGCCGGGCGTCAGCCGGTCGAGCGCACCCATCAGCGCAACCGTGATCGAGGCCGAGGTCCCGGTGGAGCACCCGGCGGGCACCTCGGAATAGACCGTAATGTGCAGCGCGACATCGTCCGGCACGCGCATATACTCGATCGCGGCTTCGAGCAGCGGGTGACGGTCCCACTCGCTGTGCCCCGGCGCGATCGGGTACACGTCGCCATAGTTCTCGACGTAGAGCATGATGCGGTGCTCGCGGGCTTTGACCGGGAAGACCTTGATCTGCACCTCGACGTATGGATAGACGCCGATGTTGAACACCTCGCCATGTCCGGCGAACCAGGTATCGGTCCAGCCGCCGTTGTCGCAGATGCGGACCGGGCAAACGCTGTTGATCACGCGGGCCGGGGTCGCCTGGGGGTTTGTGTCGCTCACGGGAAGACCTCACTCAACGCAGCAAAAGGCAGCGAAAAACAGCGAAAAGCAGCCGCGAACAGGCGCGGCGCAACTCGAAACAGTATAGCG
Organism: Anaerolineae bacterium; assembly: GCA_020848665.1. Classification (GTDB taxonomy): domain Bacteria; phylum Chloroflexota; class Anaerolineae; order Aggregatilineales; family Aggregatilineaceae; genus DYGX01. The sequence goes on along the minus strand of JADLHR010000180.1, from coordinate 3,835 downwards.
AGACGCGGCGCGCCAGTCGAGCAGCGCGCCTGCCTACAACTCCGCCTGGCGTTCAAACACCGGCTTGAGCAGGGGGTACAGGTCACGATAGAGCCGGTACGCCGCCTCGTAAGCCCCGGCGTGCTCGCCCGGCTCGACACGCTCGCCCAGCTCGACCGTCTGCTCAGCGGCGGTTGGAACATCCGGCCAGACCCCGCCGCCGACGCCCGCCAGCAGCGCCGCGCCGTAGGCTGCGCCTTCCAGCGCCTTAACCACCACCAGCGGCACACCGAAGACATCCGCGAATATCTGCCGCCAGACCGCGCTGCGCGCGCCGCCGCCGCTGATACGGACCTCGTCGATCCGGCCTGCGTCGCTGTTTTTAATCAGCTCGAAGCTGTCGCGCAGCCCGAAGGCGACACCTTCCAGCACGGCGCGCGTCAGGTGCGGGCGGGTGTGGCGCGAGGTCAGCCCCACAAACGCGCCGCGCGCCAGCGGGTCGGGGTGCGGCGTGCGCTCGCCGGTCAGATAGGGCAGGAAGATCAGTCCCTCGGCGCCCGGCGGAATGTCCGCCGCTTCGCCGGTCAGCGGGCCGAAGTCTTCGCCGGGGCGGAGCGTGTCGCGGTACCACTGAAGGCTCCCCGCCGCGCTGAGCATCACGCCCATGAAGTGCCATTGGCCGGGCACAGCGTGACAGAAGGCGTGCAGGCGGCCTTCCGGCTCGTAGGCGTAGCTGGCGAGCGGCGCGAAGACTACGCCCGACGTGCCAACCGTCAGCGCGACGATGCCGGGCCGGACCGCGCCAACGCCCGTCGCCTGGGCTGACTGATCGCCGCCGCCGCCCACAACCGGTATCCCGGCGCGCAGGCCAGTTTCCTGCGCTGCCGCCGCGCTGACTTCGCCGGTCACCTGCGGCCCTTCATGGGTTGGCGGCAGCCATTCGGCGGGGATGTCGAGCGCGTCCACGACCTCGCGTGACCAATCGCGCCGGGCGACGTTGAGCAGCAGCGTGCCCGACGCTCCGGCCCGATCGGTCGCGTACTCGCCAGTCAGCTTGAAGCGGATGTAATCCTTGGGCAGCAGAATATGCGCGATCCTGGCGTAAACTTCCGGCTCGTGGGCGCGCACCCACAGGATTTTCGGCGCGGTGAAGCCGGTCAGCGCGCGGTTGCCGGTCAGCTCGATCAGCCGCCGCGCCCCAATCGTGGCGGTGATCTCGTCACATTCGGCCTGGGTGCGCTGGTCGTTCCACAGAATCGCCGGGCGCAGCACGTTCCCGCTGGCGTCCAGGCAGACCAGCCCGTGCATCTGCCCGGTCAGGCCGATGGCTTGAATCGCACCCGGATCGCCCACCTTAGCCAGCACGGCGCGGATCGAAGCGGCCATCCCACTCCACCAGCCGGCGGGGCTTTGCTCGCTCCACAGCGGGTGCGGCTGAGAGCTGTCGTGCGGCGTGGTGTGGCTGGCGACAACCGCGCCTGTCTCGTCGATCAGCAGGGCTTTCGAGCCAGTCGTGCTGACATCCAGACCTAATAAGTAGCGCATCGGGTACTATCTCCTCTGGCAGCACGCAGGGACGCGGTTGGAAACATTCTAACAGACGGGTGTTTGACAGCGCGCCGAGATCGCCTAAGCTCATAGAAAACCGGCTGCGCCGGGCGCGCTGGTCCGCGCAGCCTGCCGGAGCAGCTTCTAAAGTATAGCGCAGGACGGCGCACCACGCGGCGGGCGCCGCTCAGACAAGGACAGACGGCTATGACTATTCCCGATTGGCTTGATCACGCCACGCTCGCCCGCTACAGCGTCGAGCCGCGCCAGTTCATCGATTTCCGCGAGGCTACTCTGCCTGACGGCCAGCGTGTGATCGACGCCTACAACGGCAGCGGGCTGACCTATACCGTCCTGCCCGATCGCGGGCTGGATGTGTGGGCCGCGCACTACAACGGGCGCCCGCTGACCTGGCTCAGCCAGAATTCGCCGCACCTGCCGGACTTCGGCCTGCCCTGGCTGGCGCAGTTTAACGGCGGGCTGGTTGTCACCTGCGGCCTGACGCATGCCGGTCCGCCCGAAACCGATCCTGTCAGCGGTGATTTTCGCGGCCTGCACGGCCAGTACAGCCGCCTGCGCGCGGCTGAGGTGCGTGTCGAGCGCGACGATCCGTACACGCTGGCGCTGGCCGGGACCATCGCCGAGACGCGCCTGTTCGGCGTGCAGCTTCGGCTGGAGCGCCGCTACACGCTGCGCCTGGGAGACCCGGCGATCCACCTCGCGGATCGCATTACCAACCGGGGCGACCAGCCCGCGCCGCTGATGGTGCTCTATCACGTCAACCCCGGCTATCCGCTGGTCGCTGACGGTGCGCGCCTCGACACGCCGCACGTCACGGTTTATCCCCGCGACGCCGAGGCGCGTCAGGGCTACGCGACCTGGGCCGATTACACAGCGCCCGCGCCGCGCTACGCCGAGCAGGTCTTCTTCCACCATCTCAAGCAGGCGAACGGCCAGACTTGCGCGCTGATCGGTCATGACGACTTCGGGCTGCTGTTCGAGTGGGACCCGGCGCAGATGCCGTACCTGACGCAGTGGAAAAACACGCGCGAGGGGATTTATGTCTGCGGCGTCGAGCCGGGGAACTGTATCCCCGAAGGACAGGGCGGCGCGCGGGCCAGCGGGCGGCTGCAAACCATCGAGCCGGGCGAGACGCGATCGTTCGACCTGACGCTGCGCGTTCTGCCCGATGCGGACGCGGTCACAGGGGCGCGAGAGCGCATCATGGCGCTGCGCGAGACAGGCGAGGCCGTCGCCGGAGTGAGCCTGGCCGATTTCACGCTCTAGAGGCTGTTATGCACTTCGTGGTCTGGTTTCCAGGCCATCCCCCCATCCTTCCGACCTGCGGTCGGTTCCTTCCCCCAGAACGAGGGAAGGAAAAAAACAGAGCGGTCTCCCCTTCCCTTATTTTGGGGGCAAGGGGCCGGGGGATGGGGGGCTTTTCTTGGACGTAAGTGCATAACACGCTCTAGCGGCGGGTTTCCGCGCCAGGGTGGGATCGGCGCGTCGAATAGGCTATGCTAGGGGCCGTGTTGGTGACGCGACTCTGATAACCGGATACTGCCATGTCTTCTGCCAAACCTGACCTGACCCCGCCGCTGTCTGCTCGCCCGCGCGACGAGTTGGGGGACGAAATCCGCGACAAATGCCGCGCGCTGTACGGCGAGGCGCGTGGCGATGCGTGTTACACGCGCCTGATGGCGCTGCTTGACTCGTTTCGCGCCGCGACACCCGCGCCAGACCCGGTTGATCCAGCGGCGCGCGTGGACGAGCGCGACGTGATGCTGATCACCTATGGCGGCTCGCTCACTGCGCCAGACGAGCCGCCGCTCCACGCGCTGCGCCGCTTCCTGCGCCGCCATCTGCACGGCGTGATCTCGGCGGTGCATATCCTGCCGTTCTTCCCCTATTCGTCGGACGACGGCTTCTCGGTGATCGATTACACCGCCGTCGATCCGGCGCTCGGCACGTGGAACGACGTGCGCCGGATCGGCGACGACTTCGACCTGATGTTTGACCTGGTGATCAACCACGTCTCGGCGCACAGCGAGTGGTTCCGGCGCTTCAAGGCGGGCGACCCGGCCTATGCCGACTTCTTCATCCGCGTCGATCCACAGGCCGATCTGTCGGCGGTCGTGCGCCCGCGTACTCTGCCGCTGCTCACGCCGGTCGAGACGACACGCGGCGTCGAGCATGTCTGGACGACCTTCAGCGACGATCAGATCGACCTCAACTTCGCCAACCCGGATGTGCTGCTGCGCATGGTCGAGGTGCTGTTGTTCTACGTCCGCCAGGGGATGACCTTTCT
>JADLHR010000179.1 GCA_020848665.1 Anaerolineae bacterium | reverse complement strand
CTGATCTTCTCGTCCTCGGTGTAACCGGGGAACTCGATCAGCTCCATCCGGTCGAGCAGCGCCGGTGGAATAGGGTCAATATCATTGGCCGTCGTGATAAACAACACCTTCGAGAGATCATAGGCCACATCGAGGTAGTGGTCGGAGAATGCCTGGTTCTGCTCCGGATCGAGCACTTCGAGCAGGGCCGCCGCCGGGTCGCCTCGGAAGTCCATGCCCAGCTTGTCGATCTCATCGAGCATGAACACCGGGTTGATCGTCCCGGCGCGGCGCATAGTCTGGATGATCCGCCCCGGCAGCGCGCCGATATACGTCCGGCGGTGGCCGCGAATCTCTGCCTCATCGCGCACCCCACCCAGGCTGACGCGCACGAACTCGCGGCCCAGCGCGCGGGCGATGCTCTTGCCCATCGAGGTCTTGCCCGTCCCAGGCGGTCCGACAAAACACAAAATCGGACTGCGCATCTTGTCTGGTGCAAGCTGGCGCACGGCCATATGCTCCAGAATGCGATCCTTCGCCTTACGCAGCCCGAAATGCTCGGACTCGAGCACCTGCGCGGCATACGCCAGCTCAGGGTTATCCTCAGGAGTTGCCTGCCACGGCAGGTCAAGCAGCCAGTCCAGATAGGTGCGCACCAGGCCAACTTCCGGCGCCAATGGCGGCAGCATCGCCAGCCGCGCCAGCTCCCTCTCAGTCTTCTCGCGGACCTCCGGCGGAAATTGCGTCTCCGCGATGCGCTTGCGCACCTCTTGCAGGTCCTGCTGAAAGACGTCTGTCTCACCCAGCTCATGCTGGATCGCACGCAACTGCTCGCGCAGATAGTATTCGCGCTGGGACTGGTCGATCTCCTGCCGGACCTGCGTCTGAATCTTATCTTCAAGCTCCAACATCTCGACTTCGCGCCCCAGCACGCCGCTGATCCAGTGAAGCCGCTCAATCGGATCGGCGGTTTGCAGAGCCTCACGGCGCTCGTCCGCGGTCAGATTCAACGACGACGCCAGCAGATCGGCCAGCCAGCTTGGCTCTTCGACATTGAGCGCGTAGATGTAGGCTTCTTCAGGCAGATCAGGGCTAAGATCAACGCAGCGCTGAAACAGATTCAACACAGCGCGGCGCAGCGCGGTCACGTCGCGCAGCGGCTCGACGGCCTCGCTCACTGGGCGGGCGCGGGCGCGCAGCACGCCATTCGTCTCGCTGATCTCAACTAGCTCGACGCGGCGCCGCCCCTGCGCCAGCACTGTCGTATCGCCTTCGGGCAGGTGCATCAGGCGGCCCAGCGCCATCTCCGTCGCGATCGGATACGCATTCAGCAGGTCAAGATCGCCTTCGTCGGGGTCGCGCAGCAGCACGCCGATCACGGTCTGCTGCTGCTCCTGTGCGGCCTGGATTGCGCGGATGTCGGCCTCATCACGCACGAATAGCGGCGTGACAGTTCGTGGAAAGACAACCGTGTCTGCCAGCCCCACGACGACACGCCCGATGAGGCCCTGCTCGTCGGGCGCTGCATCCTGAATGCCGTAGAACTCGCTGATGCCGTGTCCGATCATCAAGTCGTACTCGTTTCGCAGTCCCATCGCGTCAATCGCTTACTGGCGGTCGTGCATCAGTCATAACGGGCGATATCCGCGCAGCATGGCCGGGCGGCAAACCGAAAATCGTCCGCACCTCGCCGACAATGAACAGCGAGCCGGTGGTAACCACCAGACCATCTGAACCGGCCAGACGCTGCGCCTGAGCCAGCGCCTCCCCGACATGCGGAATCTGGTCAATGCTTCCGGTGAATCCCACCGCGCGCGCAACCGCCTCGATCTCCTCCGCCGCCAGCGCACGGGGATGCACTGCCTGCGCCGCAATCAGATGGTCAACGCCCGGCAGCAGCGCCTCGAACATGCCACGAATGTCCTTATCCGCCGACACCCCGAAGATCAGGACGCGCGGTCGCTGCGGAAAAAGCGCATCAAGCGTCGTGTTCAGCCAGCGCGCTGACGCGCCGTTATGCGCGGCGTCCAGCACAACCGCTGGATTCTGCGCAACGAGTTCCACCCGTCCCGGCCAGTCTACCCGGCGCAGCCCCTCGCGTATACCCTGTTCGGTCACGCCGACGCCCGCCTGGGCGGCTCGATCCAGCGCGGCCAGCGCGACGGTCGCGTTCAGCGCCTGGTGCTCGCCTGTCAGTCCCGTCCAGTAGGGCTGCGGCGGCGCGCCCACTGGGGCAGCCGTGAAGACCTGTCCGGCGCGGGTGGTTTCGCCGGGCGTGTACTGCCAGTCCCGCCCGATCAGCGTCAGCGGCGCGCGGCGCGCAGCGGCGGCTTCGGCCAGAACCTGAAGCGCCTCCTCTGGCTGGGGTGCGCTGACGACCGGCACGCCGGGCTTGATAATCCCCGCTTTTTCACGCGCAATCGACGCCAGCGAATCGCCGAGCAGGTGCGTGTGGTCGTAGCTTAGGCTGGTGATTACCGAGACGATCGGTGTAACGACGTTGGTCGCGTCCAGCCGCCCGCCCAACCCGACCTCGATCACTGCCACGTCAACCTCGCGCTCGGCGAAGTACAGGAATGCGAGCGCGGTCGTTACCTCAAACCAGGTGATATCGTCCGGCATCGTGTCCATGATCGGGCGCATCCGGTTGATCATCGCCACGAACTCGTCCGGCGTGATCAGCGCGTTGTCCACGCGAAAACGCTCGCGAAAGTCCTGCAAGTGAGGTGACGAATAGAGCGCGGCGCGCAGACCAGAGGCTTGCAGCGCCGCCGCGCACATCGCCCCTACCGACCCCTTGCCTTTCGTGCCGGTAATGTGAATGATCGGATAGCGGTCCTGCGGGCTGCCAAGGGCTTTTAACAGCGCGCGCGGGCGGTCCAGCGTCATCACCTCGGGCGTATAGCGCATGTGACGCTCGACTTCCCAGTTGATGAAGCCGTACAGATAATCGAGTGCATCGTCGTACGAGTGAAAGGGTTCGGGAGCCAATGGATGCGTCCTTGATCGGAAATGTGTGCCGCCACACCAGGCGCGGCGTTAACTCAGTCTGATGCGGGAATTATCCCACATATCCCACATACTACTCCGAATCCCGCGTTGGCACAAGGGTAGATTTAGCGCAATTCGCGCTGTACGCCGGATGCCCGCCGATCGCCCCGCGCCCGCCTTACACGCGACCGGGCCGAGTGGATCAAACTGGGCGGACATGGCATAATCGCGCCGACTTCAGGAGAGACTCTATGCCCTTACCCCGAATGTTCACGATCGTCGCGGCGCTGGCGGCGGCGCTGCTGATCGTCATAGTGGGTTACCTGGTGCTGCGTCCGCCGGTGCCGCTGCTGCGCAGCGCAACGTTCGAGAGCGCATCGATCTCGCCCAACGCCGACGGGCAAGACGACATCACGTTCATCACCTACCGGCTCGCCCGCCCGGCGCAAGTCAGCATTTATCTCGAAAACAACGCCGGCCAGCGCTATTATTTCCGGCAAGACGAGCGGCGCATCGCGGGCGACTACCGCGTTGCATTCAGCGGAGTCGTCGGGGGTTACACGCTCCCTGGCGAAGATATCCCCGGCGTCATCGAAACGCGGCTGATCCCTAACGGCCAGTACACGTGGACCATCGCCGCAACCAGCGACGGCGAAAACGCTGAGAAAACCGGCGCGCTGTCCGTCGTCGACGCCGATAGCGCGCTGCCAATCATCCGCTCGTTCGAGATTGCTCCGGATATTTTCACGCCCAACCAGGACGGCATCGGGGACCGGGTCAACGTCAACGTCTATCTCGAAAAAGACGCCGCTTTACAAGTTTTTCTCGAAGATAGGCAGGGGCTGCGCATCTACCTTCCGGAGCGAGAGCTGGGGCGCGACCCCGGCGAAGCGGGCAGCCATGAGTACGATTATGACGGCGGTGTCGATCAGGCGCTCCAGCCCCCGCCCGACGGCGCCTATCGCGTGTTCGCCGTGGCGCAGGACGAAGTCGGGCAGCGGATCGTCCGCGAAAGCCAGATTACTATCGAAAATAGCGGCCTGCCGAAGGTCGAGATCGTGCCGCAAACGACTGGCGCGACGGTTGTCTTCATGGCTGTGCCCTACAATCCAGCTTATTACACTGACCTCGAAACGCAGGGTGAGGCGGTTGCGCCCCCGAAGGGCGTCTCCTCCGAACTGACGAAGTTAACCATGCAGCAGGGCGATCTGCTGGCTTTTAAGCTGACCGTCTACAACTATGGCGCCACGCCGATCCGCACCGCAGGGCCATTTCCGGGCACGGTGTATCAGTTCGAGCAAGTCACCGCGACGATGGGTGAGTACCGCGAGTCCGGCGCGTGGCGCGTCGGCATCAACTGCGAGACGGTGCTGAGTGACTTCCCCTGGCGCTGGGCGCTTGGCTCGGTCGAAGAACTGACCACCGTCGAGGACGAGGTAACCGGACGCACCTATTATTACCTGGAGCCGGGCCAGCGTGCCGAAGTCTGGGGGGCGGTGCGCATGACCGAGCTGATCCCCGCGCTCAACCCGCAGGACTGCTGGGCGGGGCTGATTCACGAGGATGTCGCGGTAACGCAGGCGCAGGTCGGGCGCCGTCCGGTGGAACTGATCGCGCAGGAAGGCACGATCACGGTCCAGTAGCCGATCGAGCAGGACTATGGCGCGCTTGCAGGCCGGGCCGCGCTCTACTATGATGGGAGCAGGTTCGGCATCAGGCAGGGGAGGTGCCCCATTATTAACCGGCAGGTTTGGCATTCAGCAAACAGGTATCGCGCCTGTGCGGGGCTGGCTTTGCTCATACTTACGCTGCTGGTAACAGCGTGCAGCGGCGCTGGATCGGCTTCGCCAACACCGCGCCCGCCGACTCCAATTCCACCGACGCCTACCCCGCGCTCGACAGCCCTTCCCTTGCTGGATCAGCCAATCGCGTTACTTGGCGGGCAAGAGCGTCCGCTGACCATCGCCTTCGCACTGTCGGCTGGGGCTGGGCCGTCTGCTGCCGATCGCACTGCGCTCACCCAGGCAATCTCCGGCGCGCTGCAACCGCTCAGCCGGACGCTGAACCTGGCAGACAATATCGAGGTTCAGGCAGTGATGCTGGACGAGTCGGCGGCTCTACGTGCGCTGTGCAGCGGCGCCCCGGTCACCGCCTGGGTCAGCGCCTTCACATATGTGGCGGCAGCCCGCGCCTGCGACGCGCAGCCGCTGCTGGCGCTGGTCCGCGAAGGCGACTCCGGCGCTGTGATCGGCACGGCCTACGAAGTTATCGCCTCATCCGACGTGATCCGGCCCGCAGACTTGGCGGGGCAAACAGCCTGCCGGGTGGAAGGCGATCTCGACGTCTGGGCCATCTCTGCGCTGATGCTCCAGGCGGAAGGCTTCAACGCGCTGACGCAACTGTCGCACAGCGCCATCTACCCGGACGAGAGCGCGGCCCTCAACGCGCTGCTGACTGGTGAGTGCGCGGCGCTCGCCTTGCCGGTGGGGAGGCTGGAGGAACTGCTGGACCCGCTCCCGGCGCGCGACGAGAATCCGCGCGACCGGCTGCACGTCCTGGTTGGCGGCGCAGAGGCAACGCTTTCCGACAAGGAAGGCGCCGCTCTGAGCTATCCGCGCTATGTCGTCCCCTTCGGGCTATGGGTCGCCGCTCCGGACCCCGCGCTGCCATCAGACGAATTGCGCCCGCTCCGTGAGGAGTTGGAAGCGGCGGTACGCGCGTATCTGGACGATAACCCGGCGCTGCTCACCCGATGGTTTGAGGCGTCGGGCGCGGTCCCAGTGGGATCGAGCGGGCTGGCCGCGCTGCGCCGCTGGCTGGACGACGCCGGGTGGGACATGACCTTCCGGCCCTAACGCGACGCAACCAACATGCCTGCTGACCTCGCCGTGATCATCGTTTCGTGGAATACGCGCGACCTGACGCTCGACGCGCTGCGCACGCTCTACGCCGATCTCGACGCGGGCAAGCTGGACGCCGAAGTCTGGCTGGTCGATAACGCCTCGACCGATGGCACCGCTGACATCGTGCGACGATTGTTCCCGCAGACGCGCGTGATCGACAGCCCGCAGAACCTCGGTTTCGCAGCGGGCAACAACCTCGCGCTGCGTGCGCTTGGCTT
>JADLHR010000178.1 GCA_020848665.1 Anaerolineae bacterium | reverse complement strand
GCCTTCCTGCGCGGCTTCGAGGATCGTCAGGTCGGGGTGCGCGCGCTTGAGCGTCAGCGTGCAGGCGCGGCACTCGCCGCAGGGCGGCTCGGCGCCGGTGCAGTTCAGCGCCGCCGCGAAAGCCAGCGCCAGCCGTGTCTTGCCGATGCGGCTCGGCCCGGTGATCAGGTAAGCGTGTCGCGTGCGCCCGTGTCGCAGCGCGCGCGCCAAGTGACGCACCGCCCAGTCGTGCCCGATCGCGGGCCAGCGCGGAGTCGTTTCGCTCGTGCCGTGCGCCAAGGCGGAAGGCTCCCTAGAAGCCGACATAATTCTGCGGGTTCAGCGGGCTGAAGCCGGTGTCGCGCACCTCGAAGTGCAGGTGCGTGCCGGAGCTGTTGCCGGTGTTGCCCATTCCGCCAACCGGCTGGCCCTGATCGACGTACTGCCCGCAGCGGACGTTGATCGAGTTCAAGTGCCCATACAGGCTGAACGACGCGCTGTGCGCGATCACGACGACGCGGCCATAGCCATTGTTGTTCCATCCGGCGTAGACGACCGTCCCAGCTCCGGCGGCCAGCACCGGCTGATCAGTCCGTCCCGCCAAGTCTACCCCATCATGATAGCCGGGAATGAAGCCGCGCATCCAGGTGTAGCCCCCCAGCGGACGGCTGTACGGCTCAGTCCCGCCTTGCAGGTCAGCGGAGCAGCCCCACAGCGAATAGGTCCCGCTCAGCAGCCCGCCGCCACCGCCGCCGTCGGTGAATCCGCCGCTGCCCGCGATGCGCTCGTTGAAGCGCTCGCCTTCCGCGCCGGGGATCACGACCCACATCCCTTTGGGCAGGCGCGTGTCCGGTACGGAGCCGAACAACGCCTCGTTATACTCCGAATCGATGATGACGTAGGGATCGACCGCGTACTTCTCGGCCAGTTCGCGGATCGAGATTTCCTCGGTGACTTCGTAGTAGACGCCGTCTTCGGGCAGGATGTTGATCTGCGTACCGGGCGCCAGTTCCGCCAGCCGGGTGGAGCTGTTGGACCAGATCAGGGTGTAATGGTCCTTCAGCCCGAATTTGCTGGCGATTGTCTCCAGCGTATCGCCGGGCTGGACGGTGTACGGGACAACCTCGGAGCGCGCATTGTCTGGGCGGACGGTGAACGGCGCAGCGTCACGGCGGATCACGCGCGTCTGCGGTGCGACGGGCAACGGCGCGGCCAGCGCCGCCGCGATGGCGTCGGCAGCGGCGGTCGGCAGCAGGAGCGATCCGGACGTGCGCGCGGGGGTCACTTGCCCGGTTTCAGGAGCAGCCTCACCGTCCGGCGTTTCCGCTTCTTCCGTGACTGGCGTGATGGTGACTGGCGTGATGGTGGCGGGCGTCGCCTCAAGCGCAGGCGTCGCCGTTTCGCGCGTGTCTATCGCCGCATCGGACAAAGTGGGCGTCGTTCGCAGGGCGACCGGCGCCGGGCCGGACGGAGTGTCGCTGGATAGTGCGGCGTTGATGATGATCCCGGCGCCGACCGCGATCAGCAGCACGGCGCTCAGTGACGCCACGATCCACAACACGCGGCCAGGGCCGCGCGGCGCGGGCGGTCGCGCAGACGGAACAGGGAACGCCGGGCGCGCGGGCCGCGAAGGGCTGGTGTCGTCGTCGGTGATCGGCGGCTCCTCGGCGCGCAGACGGTCGGCTACGAGCGAGATCGGGCGCGGGCTGGTATCGTCGGCGCTGAGCGGGGGTTCCTCGGCGGCGAGGCGCTGCGCCGCGTCTATTCGGCGCGAAGGGCTGGTATCGTCGTCCGCAACTGGCGGCTCCTCGCGCCGCAGCCGCTCGTCGAGGCTGTCCGGCGGCTGCCCGTCGTCGGGACGCTGTTCAGGGTCAACCATCATCGCGTGCTGCTCCGTCACCCTACCGTTACTCCCCCATCGGCGCGGGATCGTACCGCAGCGAGTGCAATCGTGCAATCGTCCCGGCGTTTGGCGCGGCGGAGCGGGCGCGGAATTGATGCGCATTTCCGACAAAATGCTGATGGACTTCTTACAGGGCAGCGGTATAATTCTGTCTGAAAGTCAGGAAAGAGCCAGGGGGTTGTGCGATGCCTCGGTATAGCTATCGCTGTGATGAATGTGGCGTGCAGTTTGAGCGGACGCAGCATTTCGCCGACGCGCCGCTGGCGATCTGCCCGGAGTGTGGCGGATCGGTCCGCCGCCTGATCGGCCCGGTCGGGATTGTCTTCAAGGGCAGCGGGTTCTACGTCACCGATCACCGCGCCAGGGCGTCAAAGTCGGACTAGCGGCACGCCGCACGCAACTTTGTTTATTCGGCGCTCGATCCAGGCGATCGGGCGTTTTTTGTTTTCGCAGCGGCAGGTGTTCAGGGGCCGGTTGCAGCGCCCGGCGATTTTTCGACTTGAGATTCACAGAAACAAAAAGGCGGAGAGGGCGGGATTCGAACCCGCGGAGCGGAATGACCGCTCACGCGCTCTCCAGGCGCGCGCATTAGGCCAGACTATGCTACCTCTCCGGTTCGCGGGCCATTATAGCGGCGGGCCGGGGGCGGGTCAATAGGGGGCAACGGCGCGCGCCGCGCTAACCTGACCTGGCGCCCTATTTCATGAAGCCGTGACGCCGCAGCCAGTTTTCAAGCTGGACTTCGCCCGGCTCGGTAATCATCGTGCCGCGATCGACGCCCTTCGGGCTGGCGCCGGACGCGAGCGGCTGCGGTTCCTCGTAAGGCAGAATCTCGCCCGGCTGCGCCAGGATGATCGTCGGGACGGATTGGAAGCCGGTCCACTCGATCACGCGCTGCTTGGCGGCGGGGTCCTCGTCGATGTAAAGCTCGCGGTAGGGGATGCGCTCGCGCTCCAGCACGCGCTTGGCGCTGCGCACATAGGGGCACGGCGAAAACCGGCTGTACATCACAATCTCATACGCCATCGGGGTCAATCAGCTCCTTGCGGGTAAACAGGCAAAAAAGCACGAACCGCACGCTCACTGCGCGGACGCAGGCGGGCGACCGTAAATCTCCGGGCGCAAAAAACAGCGGATGCCGTTGGCGACTCCCTGCGCGAGCAGGTCCTGCCGCGAGGTGAGGATCACGCGGTCGTTGAGCATGTAGCCCAGCTCGATGATCGCGGTCGGCGTGTCGCTGGAGACCTCGGAGAAGGTGTGATAGGCCGTCATGTCGATCGTGATGCCGTAATGGCGCGGCAGCCCGGTCGTCGCGCCGTACTGGCTGATCAGGCAGTCGAGCAGACGCTCGTCGGCGCCGCGCGTCGTCTGGCGCGCCGCTGCTGCTGCCGCGTTATAGCCGGTCGCAACCGCGCCGTAGTTCGAGCAGTCGTTGGTGTGAATTGAGATCAGGGCGTTGGCCCGGTAGTTCTTCAGACGCGGGTCGAACTCCTCCAGCATCTCCACCTCGTACCCGTCGCGTTGCAGCGCCGCCACGACCTGCCGCGCGACGCCGGTATTGATGCTCAGCTCGGTCAGCCCGTCCGCGCAGACCGCGCCGGGGTCCTCGCTGAAGGTTTCATCCTGCGGCGGGCCGCTGTGCCCCGCCACGATCCCGATCTTGATGTCCGGGATGTCGGTCGGCAGCGGCGAGGGCTGGATGTTGAACAGATGCTGTGTCGCCTGGACCTGGTTGAGGCCGGCGCGGAAGTTGTCTGGCAGAAAGGTCGGGCGTGTCCACAGCGAGAAGATAGTCGAGACCAGGATCGCGGCAGCCAGCGCCAGCAGGAACGTGCGCACCATTTGCAGGCCAGTGCGCGCGGCGGGCGACGGTGGGCGCTGCCGCTGGCGCGCGCGAGCCTGTGATCCGGCGCGGCGCGGCGCGAGCGTCACTGGCGGGGCAGGCGAGGCTTTGAGCGTCTGCCCGTCTACCGTCACCGCCAGAAAAACGTCCGGCGCACTTTCTTCCTGATCGTCGCCGTCCGCATCAGCCTCACCGTAGTACACGACTGGCTCATCGGGACGGGCGTTGTCGTCCGCGCCGGGAGAGCCACTGGCGCGATTCGCGCCCTCGTCGAAGCTGTGGAATCGGAACTCATCACGCGAGAAGCCCTCAAACGGGCGGCGTGGTCGTCCGTCATCGGGGCGCGCGGAAGAAGGTGGCGGAGAGGCGTCGTCAGGCATTGTGGCTATTAGGCTGCGCTGCGAATTCTCTGAGCAGGTCGCCTTTGGTTATACCACATCTTGAGCCGCCAGACCTGCTTGTGACGCAAAAGCGCCGCGAGCCGGGCGAAGGGTCGCGGCGCTGGTACGCTGGCTGGCCGAAAACAGCGGCCCCGCTAGAGGCTGTTATGCACTTCGTGGTCTGGTTTCCAGGCCATCCCCCCATCCTTCCGGCCTGCGGTCGGCTTTCCTTCCCCCAGAACGAGGGAAGGAAAAAACCAGAGCGGACTCCCCTTCCCTCATTTTGGGGGCAAGGGGCCGGGGGATGGGGGACTTTACCCGGTGCGCAAGTTCATAACACGCTCTAGGCCGGTGGCCGGTCGAGCACGGCCCTGTTTCGCACGTTCTCCGTTTTTCCATCGATCAGGTAATTGATCACCTGCTCCGCCGCCTGAATACCGACCGCGGCCTGCGCCTCGGAGGTGCTGGCGCCGAGATGGGGTATAAGAATCACGTTGTCCAGCCCCGCCAGCGGGTGATCTGGCGGCGGCGGCTCGACATCGTACACGTCGATCGCGGCCCCGCCGACCTGGCCGCTGCGCAGCGCGGCAGCCAGGTCAGCGCCGTTGATCAGCTTGCCGCGCGCCGTGTTCACAATCAGCACGCCCGGCTTCATCTTCTCGATTGCAGCGGCGTTGATCATCCCCTGCGTCTCAGGCACGACCAGCGCGTGCAGCGAGAGAATATCGGCTTTGGCGTACACGTCGTCCACCTGGGAAACCAGCCCCAGATGCCGGGCGGCGCGCTCTGGCACGAACGGGTCGAAGGCGACGACAGCCATGCCGAAGGCTCGCGCGCGCTCCGCCAGGGCACGCCCTACACGCCCCATCCCGATGATGCCGAGCGTTTTGCCGTGCAGTTCCATCCCCATGAACTGCTTGCGATCCCAGCGTCCGGCGCGCATCGAGGCGTCGGCGCGCGGGATGTGCCGCGCCAGCGCCAGTATCAGCCCGAAGGCCAGCTCGGCGGTCGAGACGGTATTGCCATCCGGCGCGTTCATCACGACGATGCCGCGCGCGGTGCAGGCGTCGAGGTCGATGTTATCTACGCCGACGCCGGCGCGCACGACGACTTTCAGCTCTGGCGCGTGCGCCAGCAGATCGGCGTCCACCTGCGTGCCGCTGCGCACGATCAGCCCGTCGGCGCGCGGAACCTGTGCCAGTGTGTCGTCGCGGGTCATCTTGCCCGGCGCGAACACTTCAAGACCGGGCTGGTCGCGCAGCAGCGCCAGGCCCTCCCGCTCCAGATCGTCGGGGACAAGCACGAAGTAAGCCATCGATCAGCCCTCCTGCGCCAGGTAGTCGTCCATCGCCGCGAACAGGACTTCCAGGTCTTCCGGCTGCGTGTCGCCCATATGCGCGATGCGGAAAGCCTTGTCCTTGAGCTTGCCATAGCCGTTCGAAATCATCATACTGCGCTTTTTCAAGAAGCTGTTGAGCGCCCCTACGTCAATCCCGCGCGTGTTGCGGACGTTGCTGACGGTCACCGAGTGATAGCCCGGCGCGGAATACAGCTCGAACCCGGCGCGCTCGACCCACTCGTGCGCCATCTGTTGCATCCGCTGGTGCCGCGCGAAGCGGTTGTCCAGTCCCTCGTCCAGGATGTCGTCGAGCTGGCGGTCGGCGGCGTACATCAGCGCGATCGGCGGCGTAGCCGGGGTGTTGTTCTTCTGATGGTGGCGGTCGATTTCCAGCACGTCGAAATAGTAGCCCCGGTTCTTCACCTGTTTGGCCCGCTCCAGCACGGCCGATGACACGGCGCCGAAGGCCATTCCCGGCGGCAGCGCAAACGCTTTTTGCGTGCTGGTCAGGCAGACATCGATCCCCCACTCGTCCGTTGGGACTTTGTCGCCCATGTAGGCGCTGACCACGTCCACCAGAAACAGCGTGTCCGGGTAATCAGCCAGGACCTCAGCGTAGGCTTCGATTGGGTTGCGCACGCCGGTGCTGGTCTCGTTCATGACCGCTGCGACCGCGTCGTACTCGGTGCGGCGCAGCGCCTCGGCAAGCTGTTCCGGCGAGTTCGGCTGGCCCCACTCGACCGCCAGCACGTCAACCTGCTTGCCGTTCCACTCGCTGACCTCGGCCCAACGCTCGCTGAACGCCCCGCAGGTCAGATGCAGAATTTTGCGGTTGTCGCGCACTGCGCAGCGCGACGCGGACTCCCAGATACCGGTCCCGGACGAGGTGTAAACGTAGACCGGGTTCCGGGTAAAAAAACTTTGCTGGAGCTTGGGTTGGAGCCGGGCGTACAGCTCGGCGAAGGCGGATGAACGGTGTCCGATCATCCACTCGGCTTGCGCTTCCAGAATCTCAGCGCGCACCTCGACCGGGCCGGGAATGAACAGGCGGATGTGCTCGGAATGCTTGGGTGACATGCGCAATTCCCTCCATGTGATGTGTGTGACAACGGACGGTGAACGGACGTTGATAGAACAGCCGCCGGTTTCCGGGCGATCAAGTC
Source organism: Anaerolineae bacterium (assembly GCA_020848665.1). Lineage (GTDB taxonomy): Bacteria > Chloroflexota > Anaerolineae > Aggregatilineales > Aggregatilineaceae > DYGX01. The sequence goes on along the minus strand of JADLHR010000178.1, from coordinate 1,087 downwards.
CTTCCGGAGATCGGCGCGGAACACTCAGGCAGGCGGCTTCTCAGCCGCGCTCGGCGAGCATCGCCTTCAGTTCAGTGATCTGCGGGATGCCGGTCGGATCAACCTCGTAGGCGATGGCCGTGTAATAAGTAAGGTAGTCCCCGTACTGGATCGCGTGCAGCATCTGGGCCAGCGCGCTGGTCCCTTCCGGCTGAAAAATATCCGCGACGATGCCGTTTTGCAGGCACATCGTATAGGTCAGCTCGTGGCGCAGGCGCACGCGCGGGTGATCGTGCTGGCGCGAGGTGATGAACTGCGCTGCCAGCCGGATGCCATGATCCATCGGGAAGCCGAGCGCGGCGACCAGATTGTGATTCGCTTCGGGCAGCGGCTCGAATTCCGCCCAGGCTTTGGCGTTCTCGTTGAACTGTCCTTTCCAGCGCCGGGCGACCGGTTCGAAAATGCCCGCGCCGAAGATCAGCGGGATGCGGTCCATGAGCTGGCCCGCGCCGCGCTTGGCCGGGTTGTCACGCAGCGGGCTGGCGGCCCCATAGATGGCGCGCTGTGCGCGCAGCAGGCCGACGCCTTCCCGCAGATCGGCTTCCAGATTGGGCGCCAGGCTCAGGCGGTGCGCCAGCCCGATCAGCAGCCCGAAGCTCCAGCCGAGCGCAGCGCGGGGCTGGCTGGCGTAGTCGAATTGCCACAGCGGGTAGCCGTGCCGGGCGGCGTGATCGGCCAGCGCGCCGCCGGTGCTGATCGCCAGCATCCGCACGCCGCGCGTCAGCGCCTGATCGGCGGCGGCCAGCGTCTCCTCGGTGTTGCCGGAATGGCTGCTGGCGATGACGAGCGTCTCCGCGCCCTGCACGGATGCGGGCAGATCGTAGCCACGCACTACGTGGAACGCGGCGGGCGAAGTCGCCGCGACCAGCGCCGCCGTCAGATCGCCGCCGATCGCCGAGCCGCCCATGCCCGCCAGCACGATCTGGCGCGGAGTACAATGCGTTTCTGGCAGCGGCAGCGTCTGAGCGCGCTGCCAGGCGTGCTCGAATTGATCGGCCTGCGCGCCGATGTGCCCCAGCATATCCTCCTGGTCAATCGTGCGCAGGTG
>JADLHR010000177.1 GCA_020848665.1 Anaerolineae bacterium | reverse complement strand
TCGCACGTTCTGGCAACCAAGCTGATCCCGTACCTGCCGGAGCTGCACATGGCCGCGCCGGACGCGCAGGAAGCCGCGATTCTGTGCGGCGATCCGCGCGCGCCGGCCACCAGCGAGGCCGCGATTCAGGCTGCGCAGTGCCTGGCGGCCCTGGGCGTCAAGGTGGCAATCGTTACGCTGGGCGAGATGGGGCTGGCGTATTCGGACGGCAGCGCGTCCGGCCACATCCCGGCGCTCAATGCCCAGGTGACCGATCGCACCGGCGCCGGTGACGCGCTGACCGCCGCAGTCATCTTCGGCCTGCTGAACGAGATGCCTACCGACGAGGCCCTGCGGCTCGGTATCGCGGCAGCGGCGCTGACCCTGCGCACGCGTGAGTCAGTGCACCCCGACCTCAGCCTCGACCTGCTGTATAACCAGCTTGTCGTGTGACCGTTCTTTCAACCAACTCGTCCACCTGTGAGGCACCATTCGGAAAGTGATCATGGCACCGAACCAGACTACGCTCGATCCTGACACACTGGCTTTTCGCCGCAAGAAGTACCAGATTATCGCCCGCATTCTTGAACAGACGTATGGCTATCCGGAGTGGCGCCAGCACCTCGCGCCGGTCGAGGAGCTGGTCTGCACCATCCTGAGCCAGAACACATCCGACACCAACCGTGATCGCGGCTTCACCGCGCTGCGCGAGCGGTTTCCGACCTGGGAAGACGTGCGCGATGCGCCGGTTGAAGCGGTAATCGACGCGATCCGCCCCGCCGGGCTGGCGAACCAGAAAGGGCCGCGCATCCAGGCGGCGCTGCGCCACGTGACTGAGCAGCAGGGCGCGATCACGCTCGACTTCCTCAACGATCTGTCGCTGGAAGACGCGAAGGCATGGCTGACCGATATCAATGGCATCGGCCCGAAGACGGCGGCGATCATCCTGCTGTTTGCGTTCAATCAGCCTGCGTTCCCGGTCGATACGCATGTTCACCGCGTGACGGGGCGCCTGGGGCTGATTGGCCCGAAGACGACCGCCGAGCGCGCACACGTCGAACTGGAGGCGATCATTCCGCCCGCAGACTACTACCCCGCGCACCTCAACTTCATCCGGCATGGCCGCGAAATCTGCCACGCGCGGCGGCCCCGCTGTGAAATCTGCCCGCTGGCGGCGCACTGCGATTATTATCAGGGAGTGCTGAGGGCAGCGAAGAGCAGCTAAAGGCAGCAAAAAGCAGAAACAAGCAACAATAAGCAACAATAAGCAGTAAAAAGCAGCCGGTTGTGAGCCTGGCTGCTTTTTGCTGTTCTGTATTGCTGTTCTGTATTGCTGTTCTGCGCTGCTGCTCGCTGCGCTTGCGCTACAGGTTGGCGAAGCGATAGCCGACCCCGCGCGAGGTCAGGATGTACTTGGGGCGCTGCGGATTCTGCTCGATCTTCTGGCGCAGATAGTGGATGTACAGCTTCAGGCTCTCCAGCGTATCGACGTACTCTGGCCCCCATGCCTCGGCGACCAGGTCGGCACGCGAGATCACGCGCCCCGCATTGCGGACCAGCACGCCGAGCAGGCTGAACTCCTTGGGCGTCAGGTGGACGATCTCGCCGCGCACGCGGACTTCGCGGCTGATGAAGTTGATGCGGAAGCTCCCGCCGTCGAAGGCCAGCTCCTCGGCGATTGTTTCTTTCGGTGTGCGGCGCAGGCGCGCCTTGATGCGCGCTTCCAGGTCGTCGAAGTCGAACGGCTTGAAGATGTAGTCGTCCGCGCCGAGATTCAGCCCCTTGGCGGAGTTCTTCGGCCCTTCCACGCCGGTCAGAAAGATCACCGGCACGTCGGACAGCTCGCGCAGGCGCCGCAGCACTTCCCAGCCGTCGATGTCCGGCATCATGATGTCCAGCACGACCAGGTCAGGCTGTGTCCGGTAGGCGACTCGCAAGCCCTCTTCGGCCCGCAGCGCCTTGTGGATCTCGTACCCGCGCAGCTCCAGGTTCATCGCCAACAGGCGGAGCGTGGTGGGGTCGTCGTCAATCAACAGGATTTTGTCAGCCATACCGGGCACCTCGGCTGCCGGCTGCGCCGGGTTAGAGGATGGTCAGGGTGTGTTAATTTTGAGCACTGTACCACGCCTATCTGGTGGATGCAAGTTGTGAGCGGGGCGTCGGTGGCCGAGCGTCTGACAGGCGTTTGGCAGGCGTGGAGCAGCCGTCATTCCGCAACGGCGCGGAACGCGGCAGAGGCGCACTACCACGCGCTTTACTGAGGGTGGTGACCGTTCCCGTTGCGGTTGAAGAAGATCGTCGCGTGGAGGGTGCCGAGGATCAGTTGATCGCCATCGGCAACCACGTATTCCTCGTGTGAGCGCAGCAGCTCACCGTTGAGATAAGTCCCGTTGGTGCTGTCGAGGTCGGTTACAACCAGGTGCTTACCGCGCCGCCATATCAGGCAGTGCTGGCGCGATACCCCGTGCCGGTGCGCACCCAGCTCCGTCAGGTCGAGGATGTTGGCGTCTGGCGCAGAACCGCGCCCCAGCACGACCGGCGTGATCAACGAGAGCGCGTAGCACACGCCAGAGGGGAAGAACTGTAACAGGACATTCGCATGAGCTTCGAAGCGCTCGTTTCCCTTGCGCTCGGACGCGACGGCGAGCGGGCGACGGCGCAGCGGCTGAGTCGAGGTGCGCTGGCGCGGCAGCGGCGTATCTTCGCAGGCGGGACACGGCGTGTCCTTACCATGAAGAATCTGCCCGCAGTGATTACAGTGGTAGGATGTCAGGAGTGCCATAGCTCATCAGTGCCGCTTCTGCCCGGCGTTTGGTACCGCCATGAGCGCGATTCTATTCAGTCAAGCATAGAATATCGCATGCCATACAACAGGCCGCTTACCGGGGCACACCAGTTTTGAAATTGGTTCTGGAAGGAATTAACCAGCGCGCCGTCCGGTGTAAATTGGACGGCGCGCTGTCAAAGGGTAAGCGAGAAAAGAGGCGCGCGGCGCGCATTTTGGTAAGCACCCCAAATGATGCCTGGTACGCTTACAAAACCGCCGATTCAGGGCCGATCCGGCCCTCGGTATGTCACTGTTGGTAAGCACCTCGATCGATGACCGGATTGCTTACCAATCCGCTCCGTCAGTCGTTTTGTGACGCGATCTCGTCCAGCAGCGCGCGGGCAAAGGATAGCTCATCCTCGTTGACAGTGTGTCCCATACCGGGGTAAATACGCTGCGTGACCGCCCCGCCCAGCCGCGCCAGCACGTCCGCGCTGTGCTGCACGCGCAGCAGCGGGATATGTGCGTCGCGATCGCCGCAGCCGATGAAGAC
>JADLHR010000176.1 GCA_020848665.1 Anaerolineae bacterium | reverse complement strand
CGTCCACAGGCCGCGCCGCTCCATCCAGCGGCGCACGCGCTGCACGACCGCCGAGTTTTCCGCGATCCCGACGCCACTGTAGCCCGCGACGTAGCCGGTCAGCTCGCCGAGCGTCGCACCCAGTCCGGCAGCCAGCCCGACCAGCAGTGGATGCAGCGTGCTGCCCAGCGCAAAGACGAAGATCAGCCCCGGCGCGGGCAGAATCAGCGTGGCGTTGCTGAGCAGCATCGCCAGGAACGCGCCAATATAACCGAGCGCCGCCAGCCCCGAAATCCGCTCCTGGTTGAGGCTGATCGTCAGAGTCAGCGCCGCGATCAGCGCCAGCAGCGCCACGCGCCTGATCGTTTCACGTTTCACTGGGCGCGGCGTGATAGGCGCGACAGGACGCGCAAGCAGCTGGGGCAGTCGGTCAGCGAAACGGCGAAACATGGCGTGTCGCGCGGCGCTCCTCGCGCGCTGTTATGCGGAACGGTCCAGCAGACTGCGGATGCGGGCCGCGACCATCTCGATCGCGACGAGATTCTGCCCACCCTCCGGGATAATCACATCGGCGTAGCGTTTGCTCGGCTCGACGAATTCCAGATGCATCGGGCGCACGCTGCCGAGATACTGCTCGATCACCGATCGCACCGTGCGCTCACGCTCGGCCACGTCACGCTGAAGCCGGCGGATAAACCGAATATCGGGATCGGTGTCTACAAAAATCCTTACGTCAAACAGCTTCCGAAGTTCCGGCTCGGCGAAAACCAGGATACCCTCGACCAGAATGATTGGCTGCGGCTCGACAATCCGCGTATCGCCGGTGCGACGATAGGTCGTATAATCGTACACCGGCACAGCGACCGCTTCCCACTGCTTCAGCCGGCGCAAGTGCTCGATCAGCAGCGGCGTTTCCAGCACGTCGGGATGGTCCATGTTGATCCGCTCGCCGGGTGCGTGCGGGATATCATCGAGGTCTTTGTAGTACGAGTCGTGTTCCAGGTAGGCGATGTGCTCGGTGCCCACGCGATCCAGAATCGCTTTTGAAACGGTCGTTTTCCCCGATCCGGTGCCACCGGCGACGCCGATCGTCACGGGGGTGGGGCGCTGGGAGCGCTCGGACATAGCCAACTCCTCGTTGCGCGGGGCGAGCACGCAGATTATATAAGAAATGCCCGCAGTGGAAACACTGGGGCACTTCCATCCGTGAGCCACCCATGAGAGTTGAACTCATAACCTAACGCTTACGAAGCGTTTGCTCTGCCGATTGAGCTAGGGTGGCAGTCTTGCGAAGGATTATACCAGGCCGCGCCGAGGCTGACAAGGCTGTTTCTCGCGTGATCTGCGTGTCGTCAGCGCCCCACGAGCCACAGCCGGGATTCTAGCGACGTTCTTACGCGCCGCGCGTGGGCGGAAAATCCGCCGCTCTGTATAATGAATATCGGGAGCGAATCCCGCTCGTTGCGTGAAAGAAGGATTGAATTGGAAGTCACCTTATACACCAGCACCGCGCTCTTTGACGATCTGAAGCATCAATGGAACACGCTGCTGCGCGACAGCGCCGCAGACTGCGTCTTTTTGACGTACGAGTGGCAGTCAAGCTGGTGGGAAGCGTACCACCCCGGCGATATCTGGGCGCTGGCGGTGCGCGAGGGCGACCAGCTTGTCGGGCTGGCGCCCTGGTTTGTGCAGCACGAGAGCCGGGACCGGCGGGTTGTTCGCGCGATTGGCTGCGTGGATGTAACCGATTATCTGGAGATCATCGCCTGTCGCGGGGTAGAGCGCGCGGTGTTCGAGGCGCTGGCCGAGTTCATCGCGGCGTACAGCGACGACTTTGACGACATCCGCCTGTGCAACGTCCCCGAAGCATCGTTGACAGCGCAGATGTTGCCGGAGATTTTCGAGGCGCACGGATACACCGTCGATGTCACGCTTCAGGAAGTATGCCCGATTATCACCCTGCCGGAGACCTTTGAAGCGTTTATCGCCAGCCTTGACAAAAAGGATCGGCACGAGCTGCGTCGCAAGCTGCGCCGGGCGGGCAGCGACGACGTAGACTGGTATATCGTCTCGTCGCCAGACGAACTTAACGGTGAGCTGGATAAATTCTTCGGTCTGATGGCGGCCAGCAGCGACGAGAAGGCGCTGTTTTTACGTGAGCCGGAGAATGTCAGCTTCTTTCGCAGCGTCATGCCGCGTATCGCAGAGGCCGGGTGGCTGCAACTGGCGTTTCTGACGGTTGGAGGGCAGGCGGCGGCGACCTATCTCAATTTCGACTATGGTAACCGGGTGATGATCTACAACTCCGGTCACGATCCCGCCGCGCACGGGCACCTCAGCCCTGGCATCATCCTGATGGCGCGCGTCATCGAGCACGCAATCGAAGCAGGGCGCGACGAGCTGGACTTTTTGCGGGGAGACGAGCCGTATAAGTATGACCTGGGCGCGAAAGACACCCGCGTTTTCCAGGTCGCGATCAATCTGGGGTCCACTTCCTGAGGGCTGGCGTAGATCGCGGGGACCGGAGCGCAATAATACAAAAAAATAATACAAAATGGGAGCAGCGGTAGGCTGCTCCCGTTTTGATCGTGGCGTTGAGAGGGGGGTTCGAGATGGCGCGCCAGGGGCGATCAGCCGCCGTAGGACTCCAGCGTATTAATCGTCTCCGCCGGGATGTACGCGTCATACTCCTGCACGTCGAGCGCGTCCTTTTCATCGATCCGGCGCTGGCCGTTGTAATAAAGCACATCGTTAAAGGCGTCGTAGCGGTACCGGCGATTGACCCACCCATAGCGCGGGTGCATAAAGACCACGTCGAAGCGCAGCGTCTCCTCTGCGGGCAGGGCGGTCTCATTAACCATCCAGACGGGCGCGTATTGCTCCAGGTGCACGCGGACCTTTTCATCCCGTAGCCGGCGCATCACTTCGACTTTCTCGGCGCTGTCGCTCACCATGACGATCCTTTCTTCTGCCCTCGCTCACATACAATCTTGAAGAGGCCCTTTCGGTGCACTGCGCAGATTGTACCTTCACGCGCGGCGTTCAACCAGTCCGCCTGCGCGCTGCGCGGATTCAGCCCGAAGGCCCGTCTTCGGCTATAATGCGGAGTGGGGCGGGCAAGCGTGTCCGGAATGACAAGCGAAGGTGCAAAATGCCGGCTGATCTCAGCGTAGGGACGTGGCGTGGGCTGATGCTTCAGGGGGGGCGGGGCGCGCGGCTCAACCTGAAGCGGGTCTACCCTGGCGCGCTGGTGGACGCTCCGGCGCTAGACATGGCTCACGCCGGAGAAGGGGCGGGGCGCGCGGCGGCGCTCGGCGCGACACATGCGCTCCTGGTCTTCAGTTGGGGGCTGCCGCCGGAGCTTGACGAAGTGGATCGTGTCGGGTTCGGACGCGTGGTGCGACTCTATCGAGAGGCGGGGCTGGATGTGCTGGCCGGTGTGGTGGCCTCCAGCTATGTGCCGCAGGCGAGCTACGCCGGGCGCGATTGGGCGGCGCGGGACATCACCGGGCGGCGGATTCCCGCGCAGATTGGGCGGCTGTATGCCTGCTGGAACGACGCCGACTGGCTGACGACGGTCGAGCGCCATCTGATTCAGGCGCTCGATGCCGGGGTCGAAGGCGTCTGGCTTATGGCGCCCTGGGCTGGAGGTGTGCCGTTAGCGGCGGATGGCGGTTTGCTTGGTGGAGCCGGATGCCACTGCCCGCGCTGCCGGGCGGCTTACGCTGAGGCGTCCGGCGGGGCGGAGATTCCGCGCCTGATCACGCTGCAAGCGCGGCATGTGCAGAATTATCTCGAATGGCGGGCATCCCTGACGGCGCGGCGGATCGGTGAGTGGGCGGCAGCAGCGCGCGCGCATCGCCCGGATGCCCTGATCGCTGCCGAGAGTCCACCTGTTCCGGGCGAACTGGTCGCGCTGCAATATGGGCACGACCCAGCGGCGATTGGCGCGCACATTGATCTGTACCTGGTGCGCGATCCGCTGGCGGAATCGCGCGGGCTGCCTGGACCGGCGATCGCGCTGGCGGCGGCGCGGGCGCGGCTTAGTGGACGCGCCCAGGCGGCGAGCCTGCTCGGCGCGGCGCGCTCGACAGCGGGTACAACCGACTCTGTGCATGCCTGGCTGCGGGCGGGCAGCGTCGCGGCGGCGCTGGGATGTCCGCCGGTGGTTGACGGAACGTCCTTCGCCGAGGGCCGCACCCTGACGCTGCTGTTCGCTTCCCGCTTTGAAGACTTGCACGCCGCGCTGGCAGAGTTCAACGATTGGATCGCGGCGCAGCGCGGGTGGCTCGGCGCACGCACCGACGCGGGTCCGCTGGCAGTCTACTGCCCGCCAGCCTTCACGTGGTGGAAGAATCACCCGGTTGAGCCAGTATTCGAGGCCGCGTGCGCGGCGGTGATCCGGCTGGGGCTGCCGCTGCGCGTCGCCGGTGACGAGGCGTGGGATGAGATCGAGACGCTGATCGTGCCACCCGGCCCGGTCGCCGGGCTGGATGCGCGGCTGACTGAGTTCAGCGCGCGCGGCGGACAGGTGCTTGCGCTTCAGCAGATGCGCTCTGGCAGCACCGGTCGCCCGCTGTGGACCGCCTTCCAGCCGCTTAAGCCGGGGCGCAGGTATTGGCCGGGGGTGCGGCGGATCGCGCACCACGCGGCGCTGCTCGGAGCGCGCTGGCACGGCGGCGGCGCG
>JADLHR010000175.1 GCA_020848665.1 Anaerolineae bacterium | reverse complement strand
GAACTGAAACCTGTGGCTGAGCTTCTTGAGTCTTTCAGCCAGGCTGATGATACCCTATTCATACTACCTGAAACAGATAGCACACCTCAATTACACGTGTTGAGCGGGTTGCAGCCTCCAGGGACCTGGGTTAAGGGTTGGGGATGGTATCTGCGCGCTCCAAATGTCATTGAAAAGTTGTTGAACGAATGGTCAGAACAGCCACCCGATTTCATAGTTGTGTTCCCTGAACTGCTTGAACCTTCTCAAGTAGAGGTAAAGCGTTTGATGATTTTTCTAGATGTGAATTATCGGTATGTTGAGTGTATCAAGATGGTCAAAAATCATGGAGACGCTTTGCTGTATCGTTTTGAGGCGAAAAATCAGAAATGAGGCCGAAATATCACCTGGCAGAGATTTTTGACCCGGCGCAAGCGCATCCTGGCGACGCGCACTCAATTCTGATGCGCCTTGTTCCCCCTGAGTCGCGCGTGCTGGAATTGGGCTGTGCGTCGGGCTATCTGTCGGGCTACATGGAGCGGACTCTCGGCTGCCGCGTCACTGGAATGGATACCGACCCCGTGGCGACCGCGATCGCGTCCGAACGATGCAGCGAGGTCTACACCGCCGACCTCGACGCGCCGGATGCGCTTGGCCCGGCCCGCGCCAGCGCGCCGTATGACGTGCTGTTCGCAGCGGCAGTGCTGGAACATTTGAAGCATCCTGAGCATCTGCTGCGCGAAGCGTCTAAGCTGCTCGTTCCAGGTGGACTGGCGATCGTCTCGCTGCCGAATGTGGCGCATTGGGCGATTCGGCTGCGGCTGCTGCGCGGGCGCTTCGATTATGTCGATTACGGCGTGATGGACCGCACGCACTGTCGCCTGTATACGGCCAGGACAGGGCGAGAGCTATTGGAAGGGCAGGGGTACCGTGTCGAGCGGCTGGCAATCGCGGGAAGCGCGCTGCAAAACGTCGCGGCGGCGCTGGCGCGGCGCACGCACCGCCCGGAGCCGCGCCCGATTTTGCCGGGGTTGCTCGCCTATGAGCTGATCTACGTCGCGCGGAACGGACCGGCTGCTTCATGAGCCAGCCGCAATATCGCCTGGAGCACGCCTTCGACTCGTCGAATAATCGGTCAGACGCGCGCGTTTGGCTGATAGCCGGTCTCCTATTCCTGATAGCAGCCAGCCGTATCCTGCGCATCGGGGCGCTGGAGCTGGACAATGACGAGGCGTGGTCAATCTGGCAGACGCTAGGGTCGCCGGGGCAAATCGTCGCCTGGACTCCCTACGATTGGCCGCCGCTGTATTATCTGGCGCTTGGCGCGTGGAAAGAAGCCGCCGGGATCAGCCCGATTGCGGCGCGTGTTTTTTCGGCCCTGCTTCTGCTGCCAGGAACGGCGGCTCTGTACCGCGTGGTGCGCCGCCGGGCAGGGCACAGCGCCGGTGCGCTGGCGATGCTGGCCTATAGCGCGTGGAGCTACCTGATCTATCTGAGCCTGCTGGTGCGCGGCTATGTCATTCTGATCGCACTGCTGCCGGTCGCGGTGTGGCTGACCGAGCGTTACTTCTTTCGACCTGGCTGGCGGCGCGCTGTCCCTTTGGCGCTTGCCCTGACCGCCATGTTCTATACGCACCTGACGGCGGTTGTGCCGATGATCATGCTGGGTCTGTTCACCCTGGCGACTCAGCGGCGCGCGATCTGGCGCTGGACGCTGCCGATTGCGCTGATGGCGCTGCTGGTCGCGCCCCTGATCGTGGACAAGCTCGCGCTGGCGACCGGCGAGTCACGGCGCGAGGCGCTGAGTGAGGTCGATCTGCCACCGCTGCCACAGGCGTTGTGGACGATGTTCCGGGACAACGCAGGCTACGGCGCAGCGATCTGGGTCATCGTGATCGCGGCGGCGGTGTTCGGGCTGATGCGTGCGCGGCGCTCGGCGCCGCTCCAGCCCTGGCTCTGGCTGGGATGGGGGGTGCTCGGCGCGCTGGCGCTCTATGTCTTGAATCCGCTGTTTGGGTTTTTCCAGGTGCGCTACGCCTGGTGGCTGGCGCTGGGTCTGTCGATCGCGATCGGGTGGGGGCTGTCTCGCTGGCGGTGGCAGGGACAGGTCGCTGCCGCTGGCCTGCTGATCACGACGCTTTTTCTGCCGCTGCCGTTGACGGAGTATCGCGGAGGGATGTTCGCGCCGCCGTTCATCGCTAACCTGCGCTGGCTGCACGCCCATGCCGCGCCGGGCGACGCGCTGGTGATCGATCCGAGCGTGTTTACGGTGCCGGAAATGTGGGATTATTATCTGGCGGCGTATTGGCCGCCGGGCCTCAAAGTCACCGATGATCCGGCTGGCTGGCGGCGCGTGTGGTACGCGACGGTCGATGGCTGGGAAGATGCCGATCTTGCCAGGGCCGTGCGCGCTGATCGTGTGGCGGGCGCATTCGTCGGTCCCTGGGATTTCCTGTTCCGGCTGTATGAAGCGCCGCCCGATCCTCAAGGGGTGCTGTTCGAGAATGGTATGCGCTTTCACGGTGTGGATGTGGAAAGGCCAGAGGCCGCTCCGCATACTCCGCTGGCCGTGCGCGAGGGGGAGCGGCTGCGATTGCGGCTGTGGTGGTCGGTCGCGCCGCCCATCGAGCGCGATTACAGCATCAGCATCCGGCTGGTCGCGTCTGATCAGACTATCGTCGCACAACTTGACAGCGCGCCACAGGTTCCCGGCGAGCCGCCGGAGACCAGTCGATGGCAGGGCGATCGGTTCTATGTCGAAGATCGCATGCTGTCTCTGCCGGATAATCTGCAAACCGGGACCTATAAACTGTACCTGATCGTCTACCAGTGGTGGGACAACGAGCGCATTTCTGCGCCTGAGGTGAATGACGAAACAATGCTGCTGATAGATACGCTGGCGGTGAAATCATGGTGACGAGAACCGGAGTTGTCGAATGCTAGAATCTTCGGGCAGCCGCTACGACAGCACGCGGCAGGCGTGGGAAGACATCTGGGCGCGCGCTGACGTGCAGATCGAGTTGGACGCGCTCCGCGAGACGCGCACCGCCGATCAGCTCGGCGTTTTCCCGGCGTACCTGTCGAAAGAGGGGATCATCCTTGAGGCAGGCGTCGGGCTGGGTGCGACGATGATCTGGCTGCGCGAGCAGGGCTTCAGGATGATCGGGCTGGACTACGCGGTCAACGCCCTGCGCGCCGCCCGCGCCTATGATCCGGCGCTGAACATGCAGGCAGGCGATGTGCACGCGCTGCCCTATCGCAGCGGCTCTCTGCACGGCTACCTGTCGTTCGGCGTGCTGGAGCATTTTGAGCACGGCATGGGACCGGCTTTGCGCGAGGCGAATCGCGTGCTGGCTCCCGGCGGAACGCTGGTGCTGACGATCCCATACCCGAATGTAGTGCACCGGCTGGTTGGCTGGAAGCGCCGCCTGCTCGGCCAGGGCCGCCTGACCGACGACGCGTTCTACGAGAGTACGTACACCCAGCGCGATCTGATCCGCGAGGTTAAGGCAGCGGGTTTCATGCCGGCGCTGGTTAAGCCGACCAGCCACGCCTATACGCTGTGGGGATTGGGCGGGCCGTTCCGCGCGCCGGGCTATTATCGCGCCTCGCCGCTGGCCGACCGGCTCGGCAGTGTGCTGCGCGTTGCGCTGCCCTGGGCGTTCAATTTCTCGACGATGGTGATCGCGCGGAAGGT
>JADLHR010000174.1 GCA_020848665.1 Anaerolineae bacterium | reverse complement strand
GGCACGAGAAAGGTGATGCCCGGCACGATACGCGCGGCCAGCAGGATCACGCCCAGCCAGTCGTAATGAAAGCGCGCAATCGCGTAGGCGGCGGGCAGCCCCAGCACCAGCGAAAAGAAGGTCGAGAGCACGGCCACCAGGAAGCTGTTGCCCATATAACGCAGGAAATTGTATTCCGAGAAGACCTTGTCGAAGTTGCGCAGCGTCGGCTCGAAGCCCCACTCCGGCGTGATGATCTCGATATGCGTCTGAAAGGCAGCGAGCGCCATCCAGACCATCGGAAACAGCAGCACAACCAGCACGATCAGCAATAGAATTGCGCGTAGTGTGCCGGCCACAAACCGCCGTATCCGGGCGCGTCTGCGGCTGGCGATCGCTTCCTGGCTGACGCTGATCGAGCGGCGTGGCTCGATGGAACGAGATATGTTGGTCATAGCGCCTGCCTCGCGCTGACGGTGCGCCGCATCTGGATGAAGATCACGCTTACGCCGAGCACGATTGCGAAGAAGACGACCAGCAGCGCGGATGCCTGTCCCAGCCGGAAGTACTCGAAGGCGCGCACGTACGCCAGCGTGTTGAGCGTCTCGGTGGCGAAGCCTGGCCCGCCGCGCGTCATGGTATAGATGATGTCAAACGTTTTCAGCGCCTCGATGGAGCGCAGCAGCACGGCTGTCAGCAGCGTCGGGACGAGCAGCGGCAGCGTGATGTGGAAGAAGCTTTGCAGCGGCGACGCGCCATCGACCAGCGCCGCTTCATATGGGTCGTCCGGGAGCGAGAGCAGCCCCGCGAGCGTGATCATCGCCATCATCGGCGTCCACTGCCAGATGTCCACCGCCATCAGCACCCATAACGCCTGGCTCTGCGAGCCGAGCCAGGGCTGCGCGGTCAGGCCGACGTCGCGCAGAATCTTGTTGAAGACGCCGATCGTCGGCTCCAGCATGAGCAGCCAGCCCATACTGATCGCCACCGGGGTAGCGACCATCGGTAACAGGATCAGCGTCTTGACCACTGTGTGCCCTGGAAAGATGTCGCGCAGCAGCAGCGCGATACCGATGCCCAGCACCAGCTCTGCGCTGACCACCACGGCCGAAAACAGGAAGGTACGCTTCACCGCCGGGAAGAAGCGGTCGCTGGTCGTAAAAAGCTCCGTGTAGTTGTCCGTCCCGACGTATTCCGGCGCGCGCCGGGCGGAGCCGGTCCACTCGTGGAGGCTCAGCCAGCCGTTATAGACGAGCGGAAACGCCATCATGACTGTGACAAAAACTACAGCGGGCAGGATGAACCCCAGCCGCTGCAGGCGCCGCCTGAAGTGCGGCTTGAACACGCGGGTGGAGGTGACAGGCAGTGTTGTCATAAAACACTCTCGGAAGCTCGAACCCTGATGCAATGCAGCCAAACGATTAATCAATACAGAAGGTCTGCCCCTGGACCGCGCCAGAGGCAGACCTCGGAGATCCTTACTGGTGAGTTAGCCGCCGAACTCAGCGGCTTCTTCTTCCAGGAACGCCTGGAACGCGGTGTTCGCCTCTTGGAGCGCCGCCGCCAGATCGCCGCCTTCAATGCCAACCACGATCGGCAGGCCGACGATGTCACGCGCCTCGCCCACGCGGATCACGCGCGGACGGTCAAAGCCGACGCCGGTTTCGCCGTTGACCACGATCGCATTCGCCAGGTCCTCAGGGAACCCGCCCAGCCCTTCGGGCGACGCCCAGACGGAGCTACGCGCGCCGGACTGTCCGAACTCGGACTGCATCGTGGCGACGATGGCCGGGCTGGTCGCCCAGCGGATGAATTCCCACGCCGCATCCTTGTTCTCGGACTCGGCGTTCATCCCGACGGCCCACGACGTGACGCTGTACGGACGGCGACCGGCCGGCCCTTCGGGGAAGGGCGCAAAGCCGACCTTGTCCACCACCAGCGAAGCGTCCGGATTCATGACATTGGGGTACAGGATATCGGCATCCAGGTAGAACGCGGCCTGGCCCTGCGCGAAGATCGCGATAGCCTGCGGCCAGCTCATATTGATGGTGCCGGGAGGGCCGAAGTTGCGCAGCAGACCGCTGTAGTAGGTGTACGCCTCAAGCGCCTCAGGCGAGCCAATCGCGCTGTTGCCTTCGGCGTCGATGAACTGGCCGCCGAAGCTGTACAGGAAGCTGCTGAACTGTGTCACGGCTGCGCTGCGCTGGCCGCGCAGGACGATGCCGTACAACCCGTTATCCGGGTCGTGCAGGGCTTCGACCGCCGCCGCCAGATCGTCCAGCGTCTGCGGGACTTCGATGCCAGCTTCTTCCAGCAGGTCCTTGCGATAATAGAGCGCCTGGCGCTCGGTCACGATCGGCACGCCGAACAGGACATCGCCGGAGGTGACGGTGCCCATCGGGCCGGGCTGCCAGTCGGCCAGATTCCACTGCGCGTCATTGTTGGCGAACTCGCTCAGGTCAGCGACCCAGCCGTTCTGCTCGAACAACAGCCCTTCCTGAAGCGGACGGAACATGAAGACATCAGCTTCCGCCGTGCCACCGGTCAGGCCAATCTGAAGGCGCTGCGAGAGCTGGTCTTCAAAGTAGCTTTCGAGCCGGATGGTGATACCGCTCGCCGCCTCGAAATTGGGAATGAGCCGCTGGAGCGCATTGTTCCAGGGGTGGTTGGCGGCGATGACCCGGACCTGCGTCCCGGCATACGCGTCCGAGATCACGAAGTCCTCGCCATCCTGCGCCAGGACAGTCGTCATGCTCAGCAGCATCGAGAGCGCGACGACGAGGGCGATCACCGATTTTGACACTGAATGTACGCGAAACATGGCTTCTCCTGTAAGATTTTCCCAGATACAAAACAGGTGCGTGGAGTCGCTGCGAGGTTCGGCTGTGCGCCTCCTTTCAATAAATTCGTTTTTGTGTCAGCATCTCCGGTATCAGCGTCCGGCGGACCAGGCGCAACGGTCTGGCTTCACCGGGCGGCGATTGATCGGGAGTATAGCTCAGGTTG
>JADLHR010000173.1 GCA_020848665.1 Anaerolineae bacterium | reverse complement strand
CCGCCAGCCGCGCCCCGTCCGCGCTCCACGCAACCGCATTGGCCGCGCCCGGCAGCCGCGCAATCACCTTGCCGCTGCCTGTCTCGGTAACGGTCACGCCGTCGTCGCCAGCCAGCGCGCGCCGCGTCCCATCCGGGCTGACCGCCTCACGCGCAGCTTCGACCGGCGCGAAGAGCGAGGTGCCGAGCAGCGCGCCGCTCGCGGCATCCCATACCCGCGCGAGTCCATCGCCGCTGACGCCAGTCACCGACCGTCCGTCCGCGCTCCACCCGACCGCCTCGATCCAGTCGGTGTGCTCAAACCGGTACTGCTTCGGCGCACAGGCGAGGGCGCTCCACACGCTGAGCATGGTGTCCCACCCGATCACCGCCACCTGGTCGCCTCGCGGAGACCAGCTCAGCCGGTCGCCGAAATTCCCTGCCATGTGGCCGAGCGGCTCGCTCGTATCCAGCGCGGCGGGGTACAGGTCGAGCGCGCCCATCCCGCCACCCAGGCGCCATGTCGCCGCGACCAGGCCGCCCAGTGGACTCCACGCCGCGTCGGCCAGCGCACCGGATGCGAGCGCCATCTCGCGCAGCAGCCTTCCACTTGGCGCGTCCCACACGCGCAGCGCGCCCGCCACGCTCGCTGTTAGAATCTGCGCGCCATCCGGGTTGAAGCGCGCCGCCGCCAGGGGGTGCCCGGCTGCCTCGTAGCGCGCACCCGGCGCCAGCGTAGCCACGTCCCACAGCCGCGCCGATCCATCCTGCCCGGCGCTGACCAGCGCGGCGCTATCCGGACTGAAATCGAGGTCGGTAATCCAGCCCTGCCCCGCTTCGACGCTCGCTTGTTGCGCGCCGGTGTCCGCATCCCACAGCCGGATCGTGCCGTCGTGCCCGCCGCTGGCGATGGTCTGGTCGTCTGCGCTCCACGCAACCGCAACCACCAGATCGGTGTGCCCTTCGAGCGTCAGACGCTCGGCCAACGCGGCGCGGTCCCACACGCGCACGGTCAGATCATGGCTGGCGCTGGCAAGCTGCGCGCCATCAGGACTCCACGCCAGATCATAGATCGCTTTCGTGTGCCCTTGCAGGCGGCCGAGATCGTCCAGGTCAGGCGAATAGAGCCAGATACCAAGCGCCCCGCCCACCGCGATCGCGCCGCCATCCGGACTCCACGCCACGCTGCGGACCATGCCGCGCCCCAGCGTCGGACCTTCGATATACGGACCGGGGCCGGGGTCCTGCGCGCGCGCAGGCAGGGCCGGAGCCAGCGCGGCAAGACTCACGATCAGGGTCACCAGGAAGCGAAACAGGGGGTTCATGGGCGACCTCCAGCGGTTCAACCGGGCGGGTGGCGCTAGGGCATGTTATGCACTTTGTGGTCTGGCTTCCAGGCCACCCCCCATCCTTCCGACCTGCGGTCGGCTTTCCTTCCCCCAGAACGAGGGAGGAAAAAAACGGAAGGGACTCCCCTTCCCTCATTTTGGGGGCAAGGGGCCGGGGGATGGGGGGTTTCTCAGGCGCAGGTTCATAACACGCTCTAGCGGTTAGCAAAAGCAAGAACGAGAGCAGAAACAGAGCGTGTGCGGGGCGGTTCAAGCGAGCCGCCCCTTGCATCCGTCTGCTCGGCGCGCTCGCATAGCAAGGCGGTTGACACCACTCCTCACAAGCTGCTACATTTTGAATCCAGGTTCTCACAACCAAATATTAGTGTTAGACAAGAAAATAGGGAGGGAAAAAACCGTGTTCGAACAGCGCATCTTGAGCTATGGGATCAGAGGCGTGACGCTTGTCGCGGTAGTGTTGGGCGGCCTCTTCCTGGCGCGCCCGACAGGAGGGCAAGGCCCGGACAACGATCCGGGCGTGCAGCTCGGTCCGCGTCCATTTTATCTGGTGGACGATATGGACGACAGTGAGCTAAAAACGGCTCTTCAGCAGTGTGTTGAAGGGCCGTTTTATCGCACCAGCTTCAGCATCGGCCACCGGGGGGCAGCGTTGATGTTCCCGGAGCACACGCGGGAATCGTACATCGCGGCGGCGCGGATGGGCGCGGGTATTGTGGAGTGTGACGTCACCTTCACCGCAGACCGCGAACTGGTCTGCCGCCACTCACAGTGCGATCTGCACACCACAACCAACATTCTGGCAATCCCCGATCTGGCCGCGAAATGCACCCAGCCCTTCACCCCGGCCGTGCTCGACCCGGAGACTGGCGAAGTGATGGAGCCTGCCTCGGCGATGTGCTGCACCAGCGACATCACTCTTGAAGAGTTCTTGTCGCTGACCGGCAAGATGGACGCTTCCGACCGTGCAGCCCAGACGGTTGAGGAATACCTGGGCGGAACCGCCAACTGGCGCACTGATCTCTACGCTGCCAACAGCGGCACGCTGATGACGCACGCCGACTCGATCGCGCTGTTCCAGGAGCTTGGCGTGAAGATGACGCCAGAGCTAAAGACGCCGAACGTCGAAATGCCGTTCGAAGGCGATTACACTCAGGAAGCGTTCGCCCAGCAGATGATCGACGAGTACAAAGCAGCGGGTGTACCACCAGCGAACGTGTACGCGCAGTCCTTCCTGCTGGACGATGTGCTCTACTGGATCGCTAACGAGCCGGAGTTCGGCGCGCAGGCAGTCTACCTTGATCCGCGCAGCCTCGGCGAAAACTTCGACTCGAACAACCCGAGCACGTTCTCGCCCACCATGCAGGAGCTGGTCGATCAGGGGGTCCAGATCATCGCGCCACCGATGCAGTTCCTCGTGACGCTCGACGACACCGGCGCGATCGTGCCTTCGGCCTATGCCCTCGCGGCTAAAGAAGCGGGTCTTGACATCATCACCTGGACGCTGGAGCGCTCCGGCCCGCTGACCAATGGCGGCGGCAGCTACTACCAGACCGTTACCAGCGTGATCAACAACAGCGGCGATATGTACAACGTGCTGGACGTGCTGGCGCAGGATGTCGGCATTCTGGGCATCTTCTCCGACTGGCCTGCGACCGTGACCTACTACGCCAACTGCATGGAAATTGAGTGACGCTCCCATATTTTGGGGCAGAAAGAAAGCGAAAAAATGTGGGTTGTCGTGCTCGTCCTGCTGTTATTAGGCGCCCAGCTCAACCTGACCGCGATCGTGCCGCTCCAGCCGGGAGATGCCCCGCCGCCCTGGTGGGT
>JADLHR010000172.1 GCA_020848665.1 Anaerolineae bacterium | reverse complement strand
GGCGCAGGAGCCGCCGCCTGATAGTCCGGCGCGGTGCCGCCCGAACCGAGCGCCAGACCCAGCGTGATCAGGATGACCGAAGCCGCCGCGCCCAGCGCGCCTGACCACTGGAGCGCCGCGCCGGAAGCCAGCCAGCGCCGCCACCAGCGGACGCGCGCGCCGTAGATCGCGGGATCGAGCGCAAAGCTGCGTGGCGCCTTGAGCCGGGGCAGGGCGCTGACCAGCCGCACTGTCGCGCGCAGATCGTCGAGCGCGCGGCGCAGATCGCTCTCACGCGCCAACCGCTGCTCGAGGACGTGGCGCTCATAGTCGCTTAACTCCCCGTCAAGATAGGCGGAGAGCAGCTCCAGATCGCGCTCGGAAAGGTTGGAGTGGTGGGTCATCATTCGGGCTTCGCAGTGCGCGCGCAAGGGCGTGGTACGCCGTTCATCGCGCTATGATTCGTCATCGATAAGACGGAATTCAGCCGGTAAAAGTTCCCCGATGCCGCGTAAACAGTCGCGCAGGCGCCCGCGCGCCCGGCTGAGACGCGACTTGACCGTGCCGAGCGGCAGCGCGGTGATCTCGGCGATGTCGCCGTAGGCATACTCCTCGATGTCGGACAGAACGACAATCACACGCTGATCGTCCGGCAGGGCACGGATGCAGTCCTGGATCGCGGCGCTCAGTTCAGCCTGCTGCGCCAGAATTTCCGGCGTATCAGGCGCGGGAAGGAGCGCATCCGGCGCGTCGGAAATCTCGTACAGGCTGTCCAGCGAGTCCGCTGGCCGGCGCTTGACCCGGCGCAGTTCGTCGTAGCAGGCGTTGGTCACGATGCGCATCAGCCAGGGCTTGAAGCGATCGCCCCGGAACTGGTGCAGCTTGCGAAACGCGGTGATGAACGCATCTTGGGCAGCGTCGGCGGCGGCAGACGCATCGCCGGTGATGCGGTAGGCGACGGTGTAAGCGAGGTCCTGGTAGCGCAGCACCAGGTGATTGAACGCTTCAACGTCACCGCGCCGGGCGGCGGCGATCCAGTGTTCTTCGTCCATAACCGCGATCATGCGCTCCGTAGCGGACGTCTGAGCATTGACGACAGGCGGGAAAAGCCCTATACTACAACGCGCAGCACGCCGGAGTGGCGGAACAGGCAGACGCACGCGACTCAAAATCGCGCGGGGTAAAACCCGTGTGGGTTCGACTCCCACCTTCGGCACAGACACGGGCACCGTGAAGCCGGGCGCATGACGCAGCCCGGCTTTTTGCTAGGCTGCGCCCGGCGGTTCTCGTGGCTGGCGCGTCGTGATCGCGCTCCTGCCGGTTATTTGTGTGATTAGTGCGCTTCGGATTATAACAGGGGCTGTCCCTCTGATCGAGAAGGCTGTCCCAATTAGGGCGAAATACACATGTCGAAACGAACGCTTGGCTCGCTGCTGGTGGGCGTGTTGATCGGCCTGGCGGCGGGCATCTACCTGGGATGGGTGCAGTTCCCGGTCGAGTACACGAACAGCTCCATGCAGGCGCTCGCGCCGCGCTATCAGGAGGAATACACGGTCATGGTGTCCGAGGGATACCTGGTTGATCGCGACGTGAATGCCGCTTTGCAGCGCCTCGCTCCGCTCGAGAAGCAGAACACGCCGGGATATATCCAGGACCTGACCGAGCGATACATCAGCCAGAGCAATTTTCCGGCTATTCCAAGCATGGTGGCGCTGGCCGAAGCGATGGGTCGCCTGACCCCGCTGATGGAGGTCTATCGTGTGCCGGTCGCGCCGACGCCGACTACGCCAGGAGCGCAGTAAGCACGATGGAGCGCGGCGGTATCACGCGGCCCGGTGTGGCCTGGATCGGCTTGCTGCTCGGCCTTGCGGCTGGAGTTGGGCTAGGGCTGTTCTACACCTGGCAGGTTGATCCGGTGATCGAGCTGAATACCGCGCCCTGGCAGCTAAACGCGACGGCGCGCGAGGATTACGTGATCGCGATCGCGCTCAGCTACGCCCAGAACCGCGATCTGACCCTGGCGTTTGACCGGCTGCGTGCTGTCGCGCCGGATCGCAATGTCTGGCAGGTGGTGGCGGACATTGCCTGCGCGCGCCATAAATCGGTCCAGATCGCCAGCAACAGCGATGTGGTCGTGATGCGCGCGCTGGAGCAGCTTTATAGCCCGCAGGGCGCGCGCGGTTGCGCCGATGGGCAGTACCCGACTCCTGCGCCGGCCGTCTTTATGACACCGACCCTGACCATTACCCCAGCCACGCCGCTCCAGCCGCCAGCCACGAAGACCCCGGCCTCTGATCCCGCTATCCCGACCGCGACGCCGGAGATGATCCCGACCAGCCCGCCGACCGACGATCGCTTCATCCTGGCACGTGTGGAGAGCTATTGCGATCCCGCCCAGGAAGGACTGCTCGAAGTGCGTATTTTCGATGCGCGCGGACAGGGGCTACGCGGCGTGCCGGTGCAGGTGTCGTGGGGCGGGGGTCAGCGTGACCAGTTTTTCACCGGGCTGAAGCCGGGACGCGAACCGGGATACGCCGACTTCCAGATGGAGCGCGGTCGATCGTACCAGGTCAGCATTCCGGGGCTGGTATCCGATCCGCGCAGCCTCGAAGCGACGACCTGTCAGGCCGGCGCGGGCGGCCAGATGGCGACGGTGACGGCCTCCTACCGCGTAAATTTTCAGCAGCAGGCGAACTGAGTTTCCGGACACACAGCGACACAAGCGAAAAGGGCGGCTCCCGCAAGGAACCGCCCTGTTTTTTGCCCATCGCACCCGGTGAGCTAGCTCGCGGGGCGCGCCTGTGCGTCAATGGTCCACAGATCGTAGCGAGCGGGGCCGGTTGCATTCACCCCCGTCAGCCAGGGTTGCTCCAGCCACGCGCGAGTCGTCACAAATAACGGTGCAACCGGGAAGCTCCCCTGCGCGCCGAAGAATGCTTCTTCCGCCTGGGTCAGCAGCCGGGCGCGCTCGGACGCGTCATCGGTTGCGGAAGCGCGATCGAGCAGCGCATCCGCCGGGCCGCACTCCCGGCCGGGCTGGATGTAGCCGTAGCGGCAGTGCAGTGCATCACCGATCCAGGCGACGCCATCGGGATAGTCCGCGCTCCACGTGGCGAGCCAGATGTGCGAGCGGGTTACCTTCTCGAAATCGTAGGTATTGTGGCTCAGTTCGATCATCAGCGTGCGCGGCAGAGGGCGAACCTCAAACAACTGCGAGTTGCAGCCGAGTGCGGCGGCCCACTGCTGGACGATGGCCTCGCCGAGCGCCGCCCAGACCGGGTCGTCATCCGGTACGAGCACAAGCAGCGTTTCCGGGATGGCATTACAGCCCTCAAAGCCGGCCTCGACCAGCGCCTGCTGCGCGCGCACCGGGTCGAACGTGAGGCCCTCAAAGACGGGCTGTGCAACATTCCCCGGCGGCGTAAACTGGGCAAGCGGCTCGGCGCGCCCGCCGAACACCTGCTGCG
>JADLHR010000171.1 GCA_020848665.1 Anaerolineae bacterium | reverse complement strand
GATCGTCCTGCACGATCACAACCAGGGCAAAGGCGCGGCGGTGCGCACTGGCTTCAAAGCCGCGACCGGTGACGTGCTGCTGATCCAGGACGCCGACCTGGAATACGACCCGCGCGAGTACCCGGTGCTGCTCCGTCCAATCGAAGAAGGCATTACGAAGGTCGTGTATGGCTCACGCTTCCTCGGCGGGCCGCGCAAGGCAATGTTCTTCTGGAACATGGTCGCCAATCGCACGCTGACGCTCGTCACCAACATCCTCTACAACGCGATTCTGAGCGACATGGAAACCTGCTACAAAGTCTTCCGCACTGACATCGTGCGCGATATTCCGCTGCGCTCGCGCCGCTTTGACTTCGAGCCGGAGATCACGGCTAAAGTCCTCAAGCGCGGCCATCGCATTTACGAGGTGCCGATCTCGTACAATGGCCGCGAGTGGGACGAGGGCAAGAAGATCACCTGGAAGGACGGCGTGATCGCGATGTGGACGCTGTTCCGGTACCGCTTCACGGAATGACGCCGCCCGCGTCACGCACTCGATTTGCCTCGCCTGCGCCGGTCCTGCTGCCGGCGCTTGTGATTCTGGTCGGGGCGCTGCTGCGGATCGCGCTGCTGGGCGTGGACGCGCGCCTGCACCCCGACGAGGCGCTGTTTGCCACCCAGGCGCGGACGATCACTGCGCAGGGCGACCTGCTGCTGCGCGGCGTCGACCTCGACAAGCCGCCGCTGACCATCTACAGCCTGGCGCTGTCGTTCATGCTGCTGGGGCCGTCGGAATTCGCCGCCCGGCTGCCCAACGTCTTCGCCAGCGCGCTTGCGATCGCCGCGCTCTACCGGCTGACGTGCGCGCTTTCCGGCGATCGCGTCACGGGGCTGTTGGCCGCGCTGCTGCTCGCGCTGTCACCCTATGACCTCGCGTTTGCGGCGACGGCGTTCACCGACGTGCAGGCGACGCTGTGGGCGCTCGTCGCGGCGCTGCTGGCGGCACGCGGACGCTGGGCGCTGGCCGGAGCCGCCACCGCGCTGATGATCGCGTCGAAGCTCAACGCCGCGCTCGCCCTGCCGCTGATCGTCGCGCTGGGGCTGGCGCTGACGACGCGCGAAGGTGATTCAGCGCGTGCGATCCTGGCGCGGCTGGCGCGTTTCGCGGGACCGCTGGTGATCGGGCTGGCGCTGCTGGCGCTGTGGGATGCTGCACGCGCGCCGCAGAGCTTCTGGGCGCTCAACGCCGCGCGCAACAACCCTGACCGCCTGATCCGCTCCGACGAGCTGCTGCCGCGCCTGGAAGCGTGGGGAAGCTGGCTGCGCTACGTGACCGGCGCGCCGTTGCTAAGCCTGGCGCTGCTGGCAGGAGCGCTCGCGAACCTCGGCAGCGGCTGGCAATCGCGGGCGCGCGCCGCGCTGAGCGACTGGCTGATTGCAACCTGGGCGGTGGCGTTCCTGGCGGCGCACTGGCTGATCGCGGTCAACACCTACGACCGCTACCTGCACACGCTTGTCCCATTCCTGCTGCTGCTCGGCGCACGCGGCGCAGTGCGATCCGTGCGGGCGGCAAAGGTGGGGCGCGCTGTGCCGGTCGCGCTGCTGGCGCTAACGGTCGCGGCGATGTTACCGGGGATCGCGTCCGCGCTGCATGGCGAGCTGCCACTCGGCGGAGACCAGGGCCACCACGCCGGGATCGATGCGCTGGCGGACGCGCTCAACCGCAAGCTGGCAGGCGCGGTTGTGTACGAAAACGGTCTGGGCTGGGAGCTGGCCTACTACCTCGGCGCGCAACCGGCCGTGCGCATTGTCCACACCCCGCAGCCAGAAGCGCTGGCGGATGAAGTGGCCGGGCGCACGGACACGCGCTATTTCGTCGCACCGTCGGCGGCCTTCGCCGCGCCCTGGCTTGACGCGCTGGCGCGGGAAGGCGTCGCGGCCCAGCGGATCGACCTCGGCGGCGCTGGAGACTATGCGCTCTACGCGCTGATCTCCCGCTAATCTCTCGCTAATCTCCCGCTGATCTGCAATCACACCCTCTGCCCGGCGCTGCTGCTATACTCTGGGCAGATCGGAGCTATCGCAGGAGTGTGATCGGATGACGCAACCTTCGTCGACCACGACTATCATCATCTTCGGCGCATCGGGTGACCTGACAGAACACAAGCTGATTCCCGCGCTGTTCAACCTCTACGCGAAAGGCAGCCTGCCGGACAACCTGCATATCGTCGGCCTGGCGCGCACGCCCTTCACGCACGAGGAATTTCGTGAGCACCTGCGCGGGTACGCCGCCGAGCAGATCGGCGATCGCTTCGATGCGGCCAAGTGGAAATCCTTCGCTCAGCGCCTTTGGTATCAGGCGCGCAACGCGCTGGCCGACGAGGGTTATGAGCAGCTTGAGCAGTTTCTGGAGACCATCGAAAGCGAACAGCAGGCCAACCGGCTGTGCTATCTCGCGGTCGCGCCGTCGCTCTACCAGCCCATTATCGAGCATCTGGGCCGCTTTGGAATGATGAACGAGGCGCACGGCTGGCGGCGGATCGTGATCGAAAAACCCTTCGGGCGCGATCTGGATTCCGCGCGCGAGTTGAACACCCTGCTGCATCACGACTTCGACGAAAGCCAGATCTACCGCATCGACCATTATCTCGGCAAGGAGACCGCGCAGAACATTCTGTTCTTCCGCTTCGCTAACACGATCTTCGAGCCGGTCTGGAACCGCAATTTCATCGACAACGTGCAGATCACGGTTATGGAGTCGGGCGACATCGGGCATCGCGGCGGCTACTACGATTCTGCCGGTGTGCTGCGCGATATGTTCCAGAACCACCTACTCCAGCTGCTGAGTCTGATCGCAATGGAGCCGCCCGCCTCGTTCAACGCTGACGCGCTGCGCAACGAGAAGGTCAAGGTGCTGAACTCGATCCGCCCAGTCGGGACCGACGATGTTGTGCTGGCCCAGTACGAGGGCTATCACCAGGCGAAGCACGTCGCGCCAAACTCCCGCACACCAACGTATGCCACGCTCAAGCTGATGATCGACAACTGGCGCTGGCAGGGCGTGCCGTTCTATCTGCGCTCCGGCAAGGCGCTGGCCGACAAGGTTAGCGAGATCGTGGTTGAGTTTGCCTGCCCGCCGGTCATGATGTTCGGGCGCGAGGTAGACGACGAGTGCTTTTCGCCGAACGTGCTGTCGCTGTGCATCCAGCCCGACGAGGGGATTCACCTCCAGTTCGAGGCCAAGCTGCCCGGCTCCGTCCAGGAAACGCGCTCGGTCAATATGGAATTTCACTATCGCTCGTCGTTCGGCGGCGGCATGCTGCCCGACGCCTACGAGCGTCTGCTGCTCGACGCGCTCAACGGCGACGCCTCGCTGTTCACGCGCAGCGACGAGATCGAGGCCGCGTGGCGGCTGATCGACCCGGTTGTACGCATCACCGACAACCTGACTGACCCCCTGCCTGAGTACCAGTGTGGCAGCGCCGGGCCGGACGAAGCCGAGAAGTTCATTATCCGCGATGGCCGGGCGTGGCGGCGGGGTTGCGAGAACCGCAAGCAGAACAAGGAGATGAGCGGTGGATCAGGTTAAAGTGTTTCCGACGCGGACAGCGCTGGTCCAGGCCGTCGCCGAGGACATCGCAGCCTGCTCGCGGGAAGCCGTCAACCGGCGCGGGAGCTTCTCAATCGCGCTGTCCGGCGGATCAACCCCCGGCCCGCTGTTTGACCGGCTGGCATCGCACGCCTTCCGCGACCAGATCGTGTGGAGCAGCGTGTACGTCTTCTGGGGTGACGACCGGACTGTTCCGCCCGATCACGAAGACAGCAACTACCGGCTGGCGAAGGAGCGGCTGCTCGATCATGTGCCGATTCCCCCGGCGCAGATTCACCGGATACGCACTGAGCTGGCGCCGGAGCAGGCCGCCGGGCACTACCAGCGTCTGCTGCGCGATTTCTTCGCGGAAGGCGCACCCGGCGAGCCGCAGCCGCGCTTCGACTACCTGCTGCAAGGTATGGGGCCAGACGGGCACACCGCCTCGCTGTTTCCGCACACCGAGGCGCTGGCGATCACCGACCCGGATCGCTGGGTAGTGGCGAACTTCGTGCCGCAGCTTGATACCTGGCGTATCACGCTCACCGCACCGGCGATCAACGCCGGACGGAACGTGATCTTCATGGTCGAAGGAGAAGGCAAGGCGGAGCGGCTGCGCGAGGTCGTGAGGGGCGAGTATCACCCTTACGCGCTGCCGTCGCAGTTGATCGCCCCGGTCGATGGACGACTGGTGTGGATGGTGGACGAGGCTGCTGCCGCGCGGCTGTGAGGTTGGATTACAAATCGGCCAGCGCCGCCGCGATGCCCGCCGCAACCGCCTCGACCGCATCCTGCACGTCCGGCGACAGCGGCGCGTCGATGGCGTTGGCGGCGGGCTGGATGCCGATCAGCGACACGGCGCAGCCCAGCTCGGTCATCAGGTAGCGCGCCAGCAAATGCAGCGGCAGAGTGTGGGTCGAGGCGCTGACGCCGGTCAGTTCCTGCCAGTCCAGCCAGCGCACCGCGCCGGGCGGCTCGCCCATCTGCGCCGCGTCGATCAGCAGCACGAGATCGGGCGCGAACCGGCGCAGCAGCCCGCTCGCGTTCTCCGGCGCGGGGCCGGCGACGACCAGCAGCAGCCGGTCATGCGGCTCCAGCGCGGTTTCGAGCGCACGGACGGTCGCCAGCCCGGCGGCGTCGTCGCCGCTCAGGTCATGCCCTACGCCGACGACCGCGACGCGCGGCATGTCACTCCGCTGCCGGAGCGCCTGCTGCAGGCTCACCTGCCAGCGCGGCCTCGACATCCTCTGCCTTCCCATACTGGACGAGGAAATCGTCCCTGTTCAGCGCTGCCAGCTCCCACTGATCGGTGAGCGCCAGACATCCCTGGCGGCAGCTTTCGACGCACTGCGCGCAGAACGTGCAGCGATCAACGTGATAGCGGAAAACGAAGCGCCTGGCCTTCTTGTCGAGCACGATCACCTCGATCGCCTCGGCCGGGCAGTCCTTGGCGCACAGGCCGCACCCGGTGCAGCTTTCGGCGTGCCACTCCAGGTGCCCGCGCAGCTTTTCGGGCGCGGCCAGGCGCACGAACGGGTACTGCTGCGTCGCCGGCTGCTTGAACAGCCCGCTGATCGCGTCCCGCCACATCGTCATGACCTTCATGCCACCAATCCCTCCCACGCGATCAGCGCCAGGAACTGGATCAGGACCAGAATGGTGCCATAGCGCCACCACAGCCCGACCGTCTGGTCGATCCGCAGCCGCGCCAGCAGCGATTGCAGGCCCGCCAGCAACAGCAGCAGCGCCAGCGTCTTGGCGAAAAACGCGACCGGGTTCGCCACCCCGCCCAGATAAAAAGCTGCGACCAGCGTCAGCCCTACGATCAACTCGACGCCTTTGCCCAGGTGAAACAGCGCCAGCCCGCGCCCGCTGTACTCGGTCAGCGCGCCCGCCACAATCTCGGTCTCGGCTTCCGGCGCGTCGAAGGGCGGCAGCTCGAGCTTGCCCATCAACCCGATCAGCGCCACCACGAAGCCGACCGGCTGGGCCAGGATCAGCCAGTGATCGGCGCTGTAGTCCGCGATCGCGCTGATGCGCCAGCTTCCCGCCGCCAGCGCCGGGCCAAGCAGCGCCAGCAAAAACGGCGCTTCATACGAGAACAACTGCGTCAGCGTGCGCGTCGCCCCGATCAGCGAGAAGCGGTTGAGCGTGTTGGCGCCCGCCAGCCCGGTGCACAGCGTCAGCAGGCTGAGCAGGTAGATCGTGACGATCAGGTCGCCGCCGAAGCTGTACGACGACGCCAGCCCGAAAACCGGCACGTACAGCACCGCCGTCAGCGCGCCAGACAACGCGAGCACCGGCAGCGTCAGGAACAGGCCGCGATGCACGCCAT
>JADLHR010000170.1 GCA_020848665.1 Anaerolineae bacterium | reverse complement strand
GACGCCGCTAAAAGAGGCTATTAAAAGTGATACGTTAGCGGCGTGGACAGGCAGAACATTTGGTCTAAAATGAGAGTATCGACGCGGTTGAAACGCGGCAGGGAACGCGGCAGGGAAGGCGGTGGACAATGGCGGATGGGGCAAGGCGCGCTCCGGCGAGCACGGCGGTCAAGGCGCTCGACGGGCGGGGACGGGTTGGCGGCTATCTGGTCGTGTGGGGCGGCGCGGACCGGCGTGATTTGCAGGGCGAGTATTTTACACCCGACACCGAGCTGGGGCTGGACTGGTACCCGCGCCGCCCGGTGCTGTACCAGCACGGGCTGGACGGCGCGCTTGGCCCGGCGATGATCGGACAGATCGAGGCGCTGCGGCCCGACGCGACCGGCGTGTGGGTCGAGGCACAGCTTGATCTGCGCAACCACTGGGCGCAGGCGGTGCTGGAGCTGGTCGGGCGCGAGGCGCTTGGCTGGAGCAGCGGCAGCCTGCCGCACCTGGTGGCGGTCGAGCCGGGCGGGCACATCCGGCGCTGGCCGATCGTGGAAGGCAGCCTGACGCCGACGCCCGCCGAGCCGCGCCTGACGGACGCGGTCGCGGTCAAGGCGGCGTTCGCCGCGCTGGGCCTGCCGACCGATCGGATTCTGCCGCGCGCAAGCGGCGAGGCGCCGCAGGTATCGGCTCAACAGGCTTCGACACAGCAGGCATCGGCACAGCAGGTATCGACGCAGTGGACGGGAAGAACAGGAGAAAACGGAATGATCGACGAGCAGGCGTATGGCGGGGATGGGATCAAGCGGCTGCCAGCGGCGCAGAGCGCGCCGCATCCGAGCGGCCCGGCGATCGAGGTGCGCAGCAAGTACGCCCACCTCGACGCGGTGGACATGGCGTTCATGCACACCTGGCTGAGCCGCTCCGGCCAGTGGACGCCGTCGGCGGCGTTCATGCGCGAGCTGGCGCAGAAAGCGTATCGCGCGGTTGACCAGAAGCAGCTTGACGCGGCGGCGCTGCGCGGGCTGCCGGTCAAGGCCGACGAGCTGATGCACACCGGCAACGAGGGGTTCGGGCAGGAGTGGGTCCCGGACGTGTGGTCGTCGGAGCTGTGGCGCAAGGCGCAGACCGAGAACCTGATTCTGCCGCTGTTCAATGTGATCGAAATGCCGTCGAATCCGTTCGAGGTACCGATTCCCGGCTCCGGCCCGGCAGTGTACTATGTGCCGGAGACGACCGACGAGGACGACCTGACGCTCGGCGCGGGCAACCCGATCCCAGAAGGGCGGATTGGCAGCGGCAAGGTCACGCTGACGGCGCGCAAGCTAGCGCTGCGGGTCGGGTTCTCGGCGGAGATGGTCGAGGATGCGGTCGTGCCGCTGATGCCGCTTTACCGCGAGCAGGCGCTGCGGGTGATGGCCGACGCGCTCGATAACGTGCTGCTCAATGGCGACAGCGAAACCGGCGCGACCGGCAACATCAACAGTGACGACGCGCCGCCCGCCGCGACCGACAAATTCCTGGCGTTCGACGGGCTGCGCAAACTGCCGCTGGTGAGCAACCTCACCAACCGGCTTGACGCGCAGGGACAGGGGCCGTCGATCGAGCTGCTGCGCTCGGCGCGTTTTCTGCTGGCGAACCGCTATGCGCTGCGCCCGGCGGACTGCGCGTGGATCGTGGACGGCAGCACGTATGGCAAGCTGCTAGGGCTGGAAGAAGTGATCACGGTCGATAAGTTCGGCCCTTTTGCGACGATCATGACTGGCGAGATCGCCAGGATCGACGGCGTGCCGGTGCTGGTCAGCGCGGAGATGCCGATGACGCAGGCCGACGGCAAGGCGAACGCGACTGGCAACACGCGCGGGCAGGCGGTGTGCGTCTACCGGCCGGGCTGGATCGTGGGCTATCGGCGGCGCGTCACGGCGACGATGGACTATTTGCCGTACTACGACAGCTACCAGATGGTGGCGACGGTGCGGCTGGCGTTCGAGCGGATCGACGACGACGTGTCGAGCGCGCTGATCAATCTCGCGGTGTAGGGCAGGAGCAGCGGTTCGCAGTCAGCGATTAGCCCAGAGCGCAAGATCAGGAGCGAAGACGAGCCTCACCCCTGACTCCGGTTCGCATATCTGGCGGAGGGCGGAACAGGAGCCGGGGTGAAGGGGTGAGGCTGCTTGAGTTGGGATTGCCCGGTTCCTACGGCTGCCCGCCGGGCAGGAAGAAGAAGACGCTGAAATGCATCGAGCCGAGTACCAGCTTATCGCCATCCGCCAGCGAGTAGGGATGGTGCGGCTCCAGCCGCTCACCGTTGAGCGAGGTCCCGTTCGAGCTGCCGAGATCGACGAGATAGAGGCGGTCGTCGCGGCGCAGCAGGATGCAATGGCGGCGCGAAACGCCGCGCTGGTAGCCGTTGTATGCGTCGAGATCGACCAGCGTTTCGTCTGCCTGGGCGGGACCGCGCCCCAGGGCGATCCGATTCTGGCTGGGCAGCGTCAGGCAGGCGCCAGACGGCAGCACCTGCAAAACCACGCGGTACCCCGGCAGCAGGCCGGTCGGCCCGTGACGCTCCGTCGGCCACAGGAGGGGCTGGCGTTTCAAGAGCGAGGTCACCCCGCCCGGCAGGCGCAGCGGGCGGTGACAGGACGGGCAGTAATCAGATGCGACCAGGATCGGGTATCGGCAGCTTGGACAGCGAGCCAATGACGGACTGAGAGCCTGTTCATCTTGAGAAGTCATGGGGCGCCGTTCTTCGGCGGAGCAGCATATCAAGCATTGGCTTCAGAATAACAGAGATGCTAACGAATTGCGTGATGACGGCATGAATTATGCGTGAAATCTCGGTTGGAATAAGGTTTCGGAGCGCGTGATACAGGAGGCGGGATGTTCACCTATGCGACTCTGGCACAACTGCGGCGCTATCTGGGTCTGCGTGACACACAGACTGGCGACGACGCGCTGCTGGGCGCGCTGCTCGACGCGGCGGCGCGGCTGATCGAGCGGCACACCGGGCGGCGGTTCTACCCGGCGCGCGGCGTGCGGCGCTATGACTGTCGCCAGGCGTTCGCGCTGCTGCTGCGCGAAGACCTGCTGGCGCTGCACGCGCTGACCAACGGCGACGGCGCGGCGATTGACCCGGCGGACGTGCATTTGCAGCCGCCGGGCGGGCCGGTCTACGCCGGGCTGACGCTTAAGCGCGGGCGGACGGCGTTCGTCTATGCCGACGACCCGCTCGACGCGCTGGCGGTCGATGGGACGTGGGGCTATCACCCCGACTGGTCCGGCGCATGGCGCGAGCCGGGCGCGGCGCTGGCCGATCCGCTCGACGCGAGCGCGACCACGATCTCCTTCAGCGGGGCGAGCGCGGCGTTCGAGGCCGGGCACCTGGCGCGGCTCGGCGAGGAGTACCTGATCGTGACGGCGTGCGACCCGGTCGCGGAGACGCTGACCGTCACACGCGGCGCGCATGGCACACCCGCTCAGCCGCACGCGGCGGGCGCGGCGCTGTCGATCTACACGCCGCCGCCGGATGTGACGCAGGTTTGCCTGCGGGTAGCGGCGTGGCTCTATCGCCAGAAGGATGCGGGCTGGGTTCAGGCGGCGGGCGGGCTGCGCGGGCAGATCACAGTGCCGCCCGCGCTGCCGGACGACGTGGCGCTGGTGCTGGCGCCCTATACGCGGCTGCGAGTGGCGTGAGGAGTGCGGCGGTTAGCCAGGAACGAGGGCTGGAAGCGACTGCTTTGGCTCTCGTCATCGCGCAGGGCTAACGGCTAACCGCTGATGAAAGGAGACGATCATGGGATTGGCGCTGGCGCTGGAACGGCTTGGCGCGCTGGTGGTCGAAGGAGTGACGAGCTACGCGCCGGGCGAGACCCCCGACGCGCTGAGCAGCGCGCAGCTTCCGGCGCTGGTGATCGCGCCGGAATGGGGCGGCGGGTGGCCGGGGCTGGAGCCGAGCGCGCTCGCGGCAGGGTTCGGGCGGCTGGAAGCGCGGATCGCGCAGGCGCTGCTGTTCGCACCGGTGGCAGCGGGCGGCGGGACGCGCGGGATGCTCCCCGCGCTGGCGGCGGTGATCGACGCGTACATGGATGCGCTGGCCGCCGATCCGACGCTCGGCGGGGCGCTGATCCAACCGGCGCGGGTGCAGGTGCGGATCGGGGTGCTGCCGTATGGCGGGATCGACTATCACGCGGCGACGTTCGCGCACGAGTGGGTGTTGAGGGTAGCAGTTAGCGGTTAACCAAGAGCGAGCCTCGTTTCTGGCGAGGTACGGCTGAAGGGGAAAGGGATGGACACGAGGCTGATCTTCGAGGTGGACTGGGCGCAGGATGGGACGTGGATCATGGAGATGGGCCGGCTGATCGCGCTGCGCGGGCGGGTCGGGCTTGGCGCGCCGCGCCAGCACATGCCGGAGATCGGGCGAATGGCGCTGGAGCTGGACAATTTCGACGGACGATATGATGCGGGCAACACGTCCGGCCCGCTGTACGGGTGGCTGCTGCCGGGGCGGGCGGCACGGGTCCGCGCCGAAGCGGGCAGCGGCGAGTGGTGGACGATCTTCACCGGCTGGATCGAGCGGATCGAGCGGCGCGGAAGCGAGGCGGTGATCACGCTGGTGGATGCGGTCGCACGGCTGCATGGCGTGGCGCTGGCAATCGACTACGCGCCGAGCGCGGACCTGGTGGACTGCCTGGCCGGGCTGGTCGAGGCGGCGATTCCGGCAGCGTGGACCGACTACGCAGGCGAGGGCGAGTCGCTGGAGCACGCCGGATGGCGCTGGCTGCCGGAGCAAACGACGATCTGGCAGGGCGTGCGCGACGTGGTGCAGACCTGGCACGGGCGCTTCTGGGTCGCGCGGTGGGGTGGGCCAAGCTACCGGGGCCGGGCGTGGCTGCAAGAGGCGTCCGAGGCGCCCGCGCTGACGATCAGCGCGTCCAGCGGAGGGCAGGACGAGGTTCCTGATGCGCTCGACACGGCGCTGGACGTGACGCGGGTGATCAACGCGGCGCAGGTCGTCACATACCCGGTCGAACAAGTCGCCGCCGAGGGGGTGCTGTGGGAAGCGAGCAGCGTGCTGCGGCTGGCGCCGGGCGAGACGCGGATGTTGTCGGCACTGTTCCGCGACGCGCAGGGGACGCGCTGCGCGGCAGTCGAGGTAGCCGCGCCGGTTCCGCAGGCGGATTATCGCGTGAGCGAGTTCCGCGACGGGTCCGGGGTCGATTACACGACCGCCCCAGCGTTTGATCTGGCGGTGACGGTCGAAGCGACACGCGCCCGGCTGGCGTTCACGAACACGGCGACCGGCGCGCTGTATGTTCAGTTTTTCCGGCTGCGCGGCAAGCCGGTCCTGGCGCAGGGGCCGGTGATCAGCGAGGCGTCGGACGCGGCCAGCCAGGCGCGCTACACCAAGCGGGCGGTTGTGATCGATCTGCCGATGCAGGCCAGCGCGGCTTTTGGGCAGGGGCTGGCGGAGCATGTCGTGCGGCGCTACGGCGCGCCCGCGGTCGAGGCGCCGCGCGTGACGTTTCGGGATCGGGATGTGGTGGCGGGGGTCAACCTGTACAGCCTGGAACTAATGGACCAGGTCAGCGTGACGGACACGGCGAGCGGGCTGGACGAGGCGCGGCACCGTATCATCGCGATTGAGGTCGAGGCGGCGCGGGCGGCGCGGCAGGTCACGCTGTGGCTGGAACGCTGCGACGACCGCACCTACTGGCGGCTGGGTCGCGCCGGGCGTGGGGAGCTGGAACGCACCACGCGGCTGGGGTTTTAGCGAGGGGCAGCGGAGAGCAGCGGCTCGCTGCGCCGGGAGCAGTCGGGGCCTTCAGAGCGCGGAAGGTTTCGCTTTACGCTTTGGGCTAATCGCTAACCACTCATTGCTGAATCAGGAGAGAACACCATGAGCGACTGGACGACGCCGAAGACCTGGGAAGTGGGCGAGCTGATCACCGCGCCGATGCTCAACACGCACGTGCGCGACAACCTGGGGCACCTGTTCGCGCGGCCTCTGGCACAGTCGGTGCAGGCGGGCGCGGCGGGCTATGTCATCACTGGCACGAGCTACGCGGCGGTGGACCCCACCAACCTGAAGCTGACGCTGACGACCGCATCCGGCCGGGCGATGATCGGGCTGCTGGCATCGCTGCAAGGGAGCGCGACGCTGTCGGCAGGGCTGCGAGTCAGCATAGATAACGGCGCGCAGGTGGCGGTGTGGAGCGACGCGATCCACGTGCTGGTAACGATCTCGCCCGCGCCGCTGCCGCCGCTGCTGGTGGCGGGGCTGAGCGTAGGCCAGCACACATTCGCGCTGGAGGCGAAGGTCAGCGCCAACACGCTGACGATGCACCGGAGCGCGGCGCAGCCGCTGCGCTTCTGGGTGATGGAAGTCTAGCGTTCGCAGGATGAAAGGAGCGAGGTGGGATGTCGATCGACGAGTTGTTTTCAGAGCGGACCTGGGCGCTGTGGGGGCTGCTCGGGACGGCGCTGGGCACGCTGCTGCTGGTCGCGGCGCTGCTGTGGACCGGCGCGCGCGTCGGGGGGCAGGCGCGGGCGCTGTGGCGCTCGGTACGCGGACAGCGCGCGGCGCTGATCGCGGCAGTAGACGAGCCAGCGGATCCGCTGATCGCGCAGCTTGCGACGCTGACGCGAGTTCCGCCGGGAGTATGGGCGGTCTTCCTGCCGGCATTTCTCAACGCGCTGGCCGAGGGGCTGGATCGGGCGCTGAACAGCCCGGATCATGCCGTCTGACGCGGGAACCGGTTTTCTCGTAGAGGCGCGGTTTGCTGCGCCCACCTGGAAATTGGCAGGAGACGAAACGGGCCGAGCTTGCTCGGCCCTGCGAAAAATGTGGTGGCGTGAGGAGTGGCGGTCTACTCCGGTTCGGCGGTCAGGGCGCGGCCCGCGTCGAGCAGCGCGCGGACCTGCCCGGCATCGTGCCCTTCGGCGTAGACGCGCAGCACCGGCTCGGTTCCGCTGGGGCGGATCAGCAGCCAGCTATCATCAGCCAGGATGAACTTGATGCCGTCGAAGGTCAGCACGTCGCGGACGGTCTCGCCTGCCAGCGTCGCAGGGGCCGCCGCGTGCAGCCGGACGACCATCTCGCGCTTGGGGACCGGCGCCTTCAGCGCGAAATCAGTGCGTTCGTAGCAGGTCGGGCCGTGCTGCGCCTGGAGATCGGCGATGACCTCATGCAGCGGCGCGCGGGCGTCGGCCATGACTTCGAGCAGCAGCAGGCCCATCAGAATCCCGTCGCCTTCGGGGACGTGGCCCTTGATGCTGATCCCGCCGGATTCTTCGCCGCCGATCAGCACATCACCGTTGAGCATGTAATCAGCGATGTGATTGAAGCCGACGGGGGTTTCGTGCAGCGTCAGGCCGTGCTTGGCGGCGATGCGGTTGAGCATCATGGTGGTCGAGACGGTCTTGACCACATCGCCGGTCCAGCCGCGCTTTTCGACCAGGTAACGCAGGGTGAGCGCCATGATGGTGTGCGGATCGACGAATGTCCCATGAGCGTCCATCGCGCCGATGCGGTCAGCATCGCCATCGGTCGCCAGGCCCACGTCGGCGTGATTGGTCTGGATCGCGGCGGCCAGCGCGTCGAGATATTTGCGGATCGGCTCCGGGTGGATGCCGCCGAAGCCGGGGTTCATCTCGCCGCGAATCTCGGTGACGTTGCAGCGCGTGCGCGACAGAATGGCGCGGATCGCGGTGCGGCCAGAGCCGTGCATCGGGTCGGCCACGATCCGCAGCTCGGCCTCGGAAATCTTGTCGATATCGACCAGCGACTCAAGATGTTCGTAATAAGCGTTGGTCGGGTTGAAGCGCCGGATCAGCCCTTCTTCGAGCGCGCGCTCGTAGTCCATCAGGTTCGGGCCGCGTGCGGCGCGCTGCAGGCCGTCGAGATATTCCTCAACGCGCGCGCACTGGGCCGGCAGCGCCGAGCCGCCGTAGGCCGCTTTGAGCTTGAAGCCGCTGTAGCGCGGAGGGTTGTGCGAGGCGGTGATGACAACCCCCGCGACGGCTTTCTTGTGCAGGATGTTGTAGCTGATGGCGGGGGTCGGCGCGTCGGTGCGTGACAGCCAGGTGATGATGCCGTTGGCAGCCAGCACACGCGCCGTCTCGATGGCGAACCGATCCGACAGGAAGCGGGTATCGAAGCCGACGACGACTTCGGGCGGACCGTTCGGTTTCAGCTCGTTGTTGATAAAGTCCGCCACAGCCTGAGCGACGAGGCGCAGATTGGCGAAGGTAAACGTCTCGGCGATGACGGCGCGCCAGCCGTCGGTTCCAAAGCGAATAGTCATGCGCGTCCCTTTCGTGGATGTTGCCGCACAGGGTGGCAGCGGGAGCTGTTGCCCTGGACTCTTATAGCATGGCGTGAAGGCTTTACGCCAGTTTCATCTGTCGCTGACCGCTGTAAGAGAATTAAAAAGGCCCGCTTCTGTGGGGAGCGAGCCTCGCGTTCGCGGATGCGTATCGTGCGCAGGCTAAACCTGCGCGGTCCCGCGCACAGCGCGCAGGATCAGCAGCAGAATAATGGCGCCGAAGAAGGCGACGATGATGCTGACGAGATTGATCCCGCTCACTTCGCCGCCAATATCGAGCACGTTCAGGATGAACCCGCCAACGATACCGCCGATGACCCCGACGATAATATCTTCGGTCAGGCTCTGGCGACGGTTGGTGCCCATCACGATGCTCGCCAGCCAACCGGCGATCGCGCCGACCACGATCCAACCGATGATTGTCCACAACATGTCTGACTTGTCCCTTCTGAGGGCCGCTGGTGCGCGTCGCCAGCGCTCTCTATGCAGCGAGTTACACAAAAATCATACTCGTGGACGCGGGTAGATAGATCGACCACGTGACGGGTTTATGCATGGGTTAAGTGGCGGGTTAGCGGTGGCAAGGCGGCGCGCCCATTCTCACGCGGAAACCGGCGCTATTCAGGCGGCGCGAAGTAGTTGTGCAAAACCGAAAATTAACTATGATGAAATCAGATGCCCGCAGTCACTCACGGTTAGGAGCCTATTATGCGACTTAGAGGGTTCGTTCTGGGGATGCTGATCCTGGCGCTGCTCAGCCCAGCATGGCTGACGCAGGCTGAGCCGGCGCTCGCGCAGGGCGGTGGAACGACGCACGTCGTCCAGCCAGGCGAGAACCTGTACCGCATCGCGCTGCGCTATGGCACGACGTGGCCGGTGCTGGCGGCGGCGAACGGGTTAGCGAATCCCAACCTGATTTACACCGGCCAGCAGTTGATCATCCCAGGGGCGGGCACGCCACCGCCGGCGACCCCGGTTCCCGGCTACCCGACCGCGGCGCCACCGCCGGCGACGCCGGTTCCGGGCGGTGGGACGTATGTTGTGCAGGCGGGCGATACACTGTCGCGGATCGCGCTGCGTTTCAATACGACGGTCGCTGCGCTGGTGCAGCTTAACAATATCGTTAACCCGAACCTGATCTACGTGGGGCAGGTGCTCCAACTGTCTGGCACAGCGGTTGTGCCGCCGACGGCAGTCCCCGGCGTGCCCGTTCCCACCACAGCGCCCGGTTATCCGACGGCAGCGCCGCCCCCCGCGACACCTGTGCCCCAGCCGGGTCCGGTGACCGGCTTCAACCTGGGCGGGCACGTGGACAGCTTCGGCTATCCGAACCTGATGCGCCAGGCCGGGATGACGTGGGCCAAGCGCCAGATCCGTTATACGCTGGGCGACAGCCCGGATAACGCGGCGGGCGCGATCAACCAGGCGCACAGCCAGGGCTTCCGCATCCTGCTTGGCGTTGTGGGCGATCCGGCCCAGCTTGGCGCGAACCCCAGCGGCTATATGGACCAGTTCGCGGGGTACCTGGCGGGCGTGGCGCGGCTTGGTCCGGACGCGATTGAGGTCTGGAACGAGCAGAACCTCGACCGCGAATGGCCGCGCGGCCAGATCAACCCGGCGACCTATACGACGATGCTGCAAAAAGCCTACACCGCGATCAAAGGCGCCAATCCGAGCGTAATGGTCATCAGCGGCGCGCCCGCGCCGACCGGGGCGGAAGGCGCCTTTGGCACCGACCGCGTCTGGAATGACGATCGCTACGTGCGCGGCATGGCGGCGGCGGGCGCGGCGAACTACGCCGACTGCATCGGGCTGCACTACAACGAGGGGATTGTCTCGCCCGACCAGACCAGCGGCGACCCGCGCGACAACTACTACACGCGCTACTTCTGGGGGATGATCAACACCTACTGGAGCGCTTTCGGCGGAGCGCGCCCGCTGTGTTTCACCGAGCTGGGCTACGTGACGCCCGAAGGCTACGCGGGGCTGCCGGCCGGTTTTGAGTGGGGCGCGGGGAACACTGTCGCTGAGCAGGCGGCGTGGCTGGCCCGCGCGGCGCAGCTTTCCGCCAGCAGCGGTCGCGTGCGCCTGATGATCGTCTGGAACGTGGACTTCACGAGCTACGGTGCGGACCCGCAGGCGGGCTACGCGATTGTGCGGCCTGGCGGTGGCTGCCCGGCCTGCCAGGCGCTCGACGCCGTGATGCCGTAAACCTTACCCCTGAATTCCCTCTCCCCAGGCGGAGAGGGGACGCCACTTGCAGGGACGCCCAAAGGCGTCCCTGTTGTTTTGATCAGGCTTGCTCAGGGGACGCGCTGGCGCAGGCGGCGCAGCAGGATCACACTCGCCAGCACGATCGCGGCGCTGGCGATCTGCGCGACGACGTAGGCGTCCACATCCGGCTCCAGCGCGGCGAGCACGCTGAAGGCGGCTACGCCGATCAGCGCCGCCCCGTCGATAATCAGCAGCAGCGTGCGAAGCCTGGTGGACATTCAACCTCCTTTGACAGGCGCGGAATTCAGCCGACCATACCTCTATTCTACACGACAACGGATGATTGAGATCAATGGACTGGCAGCGCGGCGACTTAATGCTTCAAAAACAGTATCCGGGTGCTATAGTGTCAAAAGCGTAAAGATGCTATTGTGGAGATGGGGGTACACCATATCAGATTTTCAGACTGCCCGGGGGGAGCCGCATGTCACGCGAGACACTGGTCAGGCGCCTGATCGCCTTTCTAAAACGTCCGGACGCGGAGCACATCGACCGCCGCGAGTCGGTTCAGCCGGAGACGGTCTTCGATACGGTGCGGCGGCGCTACCCGGCGCCCGGCGAGGCCGATCGTTCACCGGAAGCCGAGGCCGACGCCCAGGTGCTGCCGGAGCATCCGCCCGCCGGGGACTACGCCGAGGAGCAGTCCACGCGCTATTACGCCTCGCGCCTGGACGCGCTGGTGCTGCGCGCTGTGCAGCAGTTCAACGCGCACACGGGGTATGTGCTGCGCTGCGAGAGCGACGGGCACCTGCGCTACTGCACCGGGCGCGACGCGTACGGTCAGTACGTGCCGCACGACGAGATCGACCCCGACCGCCGGGCGATTACGCTGGCGCTGGAGTCAGGCGAGGCGCAAGTGTTCGTGCATCGCGGACGGGATAACGCGGCGCGATCGGTGTTGTGCGGGCCATTGTGGGAACAGGGCGCGCTGGTTGGCCTGCTCTACCTGGAGAGTCCGGCGCGCAGCCGGCTGCACCGCGCCGTATTCGATATTTTCTGCAGCCAGGTCGCGCGGTTGGTAAGCTAAAAGGGGGTAAAAAGCAGCTAAGAGCAGCTAAAAGCAGCGAGAGGTACTGGTCGCCTCTCGCTGCCTTTGATTGCCCGTTGCTGCTGACCGTTCACGGCTTCTCGAACAGGCGGTAATGGAACGCAGCGCCGCCGTCGCGCCGGGCGTCGCGCATTTCTGCTTCAGTGACAGGACGCCAGCTTTTCGGCCCCTCAGCCTGCGGGCCATCGCCGCGCCCGAACAGGCTGCTGAGGAAGCCGCGCTTTTCCTCGGTGGGCGGCGCGGCGTAGCGCAGGCCGACCTGCTCGCGCTCACGCCGGGTCTTGTTGCTCACCGCGTCGCGGCGCTGGATGCGGTCGGTGCGCTCGGCGTACTCGCCATCGCTGGCGATACGGACGGTGCGCTCGTCGCGTCCCTGGCTGTAATCGCGGCGGAAAATCAGCTTCCACGAGCCGTCGGCGTAAGCGAATTCCTCGCTCTCCATCCGCTTGACCAACCGGCCATCGAGCGCCGGATAATCCGGCCCGAAGAACTCCCAGGTCTCATGGATGTGGCGACCCCGGTCGCCGCGCAGCGGCTCCTCGACGCGGATGTAGCGCATCTTGCCCTGGATAGCCGCTTCGGGCGCCGGTGCAGCGAACTCACCCGCGACCAGCGGACGGCTGCGCGCCTTGCCGGGCGTGGTGACCATGACCGGCCCGGCAGGTTTGGCCGGAGATTCAGCGGAAGGCTGGGCGCGGACGGCGAGCGGCGCAGGTTCGGCGGGCGACGCAGGCTGAGCCGCGCCGGACGAGGCCGGTGCGGGGCGGGCGCTCGCCGCGCCGAAGAGGACGGCAGCCAGCTCCGGCGATAGGTCCTCGTCCCAATCTTCGGCCCGCGCGACGCTCGCGGCAGGCGCGGGAGCGGGCGGCGCGATAGGTTCAGCGGGCGGCGTCCCGG
>JADLHR010000169.1 GCA_020848665.1 Anaerolineae bacterium | reverse complement strand
ATGCAGCAGCAGTTCGCCGACACGGTGCGCTCCAATGTCAGCCGTATGGAGAACCTGGTGACCGATGTCAGCGACGCCAGCAAGCTCTATGCCGGACGCATCCGCCTCGATCCCAAGCTCGATCTGTACAAGAATATTGCGCTCCTGGTCGAGAAGGACTTGTCCGCGCTGGCGAGTGAGCGCGGCGTCACCCTGACTTTTGAGACGCCAGGCGGCCTGCCAATGCTGAACGTTGATGGCGAGCGGCTGGCGCTGGTGCTGCGCAAGCTGGTCAGCAACGCGCTCCAGTACACGCCCGAAGGCGGCCAGGTCACCGTCCGCGCCGAAGCCGCTGGCGACCGCCTCAAAGTCTCCGTGGAAGACACCGGGATCGGTATGTCGCCGGAAGACCAGGCGCACGTCGGCGAGCGATTCTGGCGCTCGGACGACGAGCGCGTGCGCGACATCAAAGGGCACGGGCTGGGGCTGTCGATCGCGCTGGGCCTGATTACGCTGATGGGCGGCGAGTTTTTCTTCACCAGCGAGCGCGACAAGGGCAGCGCCTTTGGCTTTACGCTGCCGGTAGCCCGCGCCGAGCCAGAGAACTGAGTGTGCTGCTCACTGCGCGGCGAACAGCACGTGTTGATAGGGGAGAAAACGAGAGGCGAAGACGATGACTGAGACTCCTGAGCAGCGCGCCCGTGACGTGGCTTACCTGATTGATCACACTTTGCTCAAGCCGGACGCGACGCGCGAGCAGATCGAGCGGCTGTGCGCTGAAGCGCGACGCTATCGCTTCAAATCGGTGTGCGTCAACCCGACCTGGGTTCCACTGTGCGCTTCGCTGCTGGCCGATACGCCGGACGTGCTGGTTTGTACGGTAATCGGTTTTCCGCTTGGCGCGAATATACTTGGCGCCAAGGCGTTTGAGGCGCAACTGGCGATCAGCGCCGGGGCGCGCGAAGTCGATATGGTAATGAACATCGGCGCGCTGAAGTCAGGCGAGCGCGATCTGGTTGAGCGGGACATCCGCGCCGTGGTTGAAGTCGCTCACGCGGGCGGTGCGCAATGCAAGGTCATCCTCGAAACCGGGCTGCTGTCAGTGGATGAGATCGAGGCGGCCTGCCGGATCGCCCAGGCGGCGGGCGCCGATTTCGTCAAGACTTCGACCGGGTTCGGGCCGGGCGGAGCGACGATCGAACATATCGCGCTGATGCGGCGGACCGTCGGCCCGCAGATGGGCGTCAAAGCGTCCGGCGGGGTGCGCACACTCGAGGATATGCAGGCGCTGCTCGCCGCCGGCGCGACGCGGATCGGCGCAAGCGCGGGCGTGCGGATCGTCGAGCAGGCGCTTGGTCAGGCGGATGGCGCTGAGCCTTCGGCGGGCTATTAGGAGCGAGCGCGGATGGATGGCGTCGAACCCGGCGCGGAGCCCGTGCTGGGGCGCTACCGGCTGGTGATCTACGCAGCGCTGGCGGTGGTGCTGGCGGGTGGTGTGCTGGCGCTGCTGTCCAGCCGCCCTAAACCAGCGACGATCACCATTATTCCGCCGGAGCCGACAGCCATCCCCTCAGCAACGCTGGTCCCTTCGGCGACGCCTACGCCCGGCCCGTATATGGTGTACATTACTGGCGCAGTCGAGCGACCCAATGCCCTGGTCACGCTTGACTATGGCAGCCGCGTGATCGACGCGCTCAATGCGGCGGGTGGCTCTCGCCTCGACGCGAATCTCGATGTCGTCAATCTCGCGCAAAAGCTGGCGGATGGCGATCAGGTTCACGTGCCGACCTTGCGCGCGCAAGCGGGGCAGGCCAGCGCCGCCATCCGTTTGATCACGCCGACGCCGGGCGAGCTGGTGATCTACGTGACTGGCGCGGTAGCCCGGCCCGGCAGTCTGGTGTCGCTGCCGGCTGGCAGTCGCGTAAGCGACGCGGTTGAGGCGGCGGGTGGATTCACCACTGACGCGAGCGAGCAGGCGCTCAACTTGGGCGCCCGCCTGCTCGACGGCGATCTGGTGCACGTCCCGTCGCGCATCGCCGAGTCGCCTTCCACGCCCACACCCAATCATGCGCCAATCGTGTTTGTCAATTCCGCCAGCGCCGAGGAACTGGCGCAGCTTCCGGGGATTGGTCCCGCGCTGGCGCAGGCGATTGTCGAGTATCGGGACGCGCACGGCCCGTTCGCCGCGCTGGACGATCTGGACGCCGTGCCCGGCCTGGGACCGGCGAAGATTGAGGCGATCCGGGAGCAGGTGATTATCGACTGAGCGGCGCGACCGTTCCGTCGATCACACGCGCTGCCAGCACGTCGCGCCAGGTCCAGCTTGCCGTATGAGGCAGGGGAAGGTTTGTGACGAGGCGCAGCGGTGTTTCGTCGCCGTTTGCCGGGGCAAGCCACAGCTCCGCGTGCGCCGCGCCGTCGGGCCGCCGGATGACAGACAGGTGCTCCGGCCCGGCCCAGTAGGCCGCCTCTACCGGTGTTTCACCCGGCAGGGGAACCGAGACGATCTGCTCTGCATCGACCGCGTAAACAAATAGTCCCTCGCCAGCCGCCTGACCGGGCACGACTGTCGTCAGCCGGGCCGTGCCCGGCGCCCAATCGACTGTTATTGGCGCTGGAAAATGGGTGGACACAGCACCTGCCAGTTCGACAGGCAGAGGCAGGGCGCTCAGCCGATT
This sequence comes from Anaerolineae bacterium, assembly GCA_020848665.1. Classification (GTDB taxonomy): domain Bacteria; phylum Chloroflexota; class Anaerolineae; order Aggregatilineales; family Aggregatilineaceae; genus DYGX01. The sequence goes on along the minus strand of JADLHR010000169.1, from coordinate 3,869 downwards.
TGTGCTCAGGGCGGGCGGCGCATTTTTGGTGCTCACCAGCCAGGCGCGCCGATCTTCGCGGGCCAGCGAGTCAACAGCCAGAGGCGCGGCCGGGCGCTGGAGCAGATCAATGCGGTAGAACACCGTGCGGCTGCCGGGCGCGCCGGTCAGAGCATCCCAGGTAGCCAGCAGTGTTCCGCTTTTCGGCCACGCCGTCGGAACAAGCAGCCTGATCTGGGGCGCAGGGTTATGCACGATCTCGACGCGGTAGCCAGTCGCCCGCTCGACGCGCCAGATCGCCTGGGTGCCTACGTCGAGCGCGCTGCCCAGCCTGCCCGCTGCCCCGACTGCGTAGGCGATCTGCCGGCCGTCCGTCGACCAGACCGGATTGCCCCACGCGCCTTCCGACGCCGGGACCAGTACGGAATGCATCTGGCTTTGCGGGGCGAATGTCAGCAACTGCCCGCCGCCATCGGTATACGCCAGCACCCCGCCGTCGGGCGACCAGGCCCATTTGCCCGCCGCGCGCACCGGCAGCTTGAAGTGCGCCCCACCGGTGACTATCTCCACGACGTTCAGCATCCCGCCGCGCCTGAATGCTAACCAGCGTCCATCCGGCGCGAAGTCCAGACTCGACACATCCCGGACGTGGCGCACAGTACGAACAATCTGCGATCGCTCCGGCGCCAGCCGCACAATTGCGATACCGTCTTCGAGCGCCAGGGCAACGAGAGTGGGCGGACCGGAGTAGTCCCTGGTGACATTCAGCGCCCGCAGCGCGCGCGTATCCCGCGAAGGCGCGAGCGTTACCGCCGCCAGAACAAGAAGAAGCGCCAGAGGGACCAGGGCGAACCCGCTGAGCAGGCGCTCCAACCGGTGGGCGAGCATGACGCGGCGCGGTGTTTTGCGCCATACCTGCGCGATTGGCCCAAAGCTCATTCCTGGGCCGGGGAAGGATGTGCCGAGGGTACGGTGTAGCTCGTCGGCAATTGAGTGCGCGAGGTCCTGCTCGGCGGCGACCACGATCCGGCAGATGGCGCATTCCGCCAGGTGCTGCCCGATCTCCTGGTTTTGCGCGGCAGGCAGCTGGTCCAACGCGTAGGCGGCCAGGGTCGCGGAGTCATAGTGCCCCTGGTGCGTGTGTGTTTCGCCTAGCGAATGGTCTCCGTGACGAGCCATCGAACGGTGTCTTCTCCCAAGTTCGCACGAAGCTTCTCAATCGCGAGTCGCAGGCGCGATCGTGCGGTGTTGAGAGAGCATCCCATGATCTCTCCCATCTCCTTATACGTACAATCGGCGTAAAACCGTAAGACGACGGCCTCGCGCAGCTTGGGGCTGAGCTGGTTCATGGCCGCTATCAGGCCCGTTTCAATCTCGTGGGAGATGGCGCGCGCCTCAGGTCCGGGAGTGTGATCGCGTAGCTGATTACCCAATCCCAGCCACTGCGCGAGAGGAATGCTGGGCAGAATTTTTCGGCGGCGTTTGTCGCGCGCACGGCTGACCGTGATAGTATGCAGCCAGGTGCTGAAGCTGCTCAGACCGGGATTGTAGCGGTAGATATTGAGCAGCGCGTAGGCGAGCGCGTCCTGCGCTACCTCTTCGGCGTCGGCGGTGTCGCCTAGCAGGCCGAGCGCGAGCCGGTAGGTGCGGAGCTGGTGACTCTCGAAAAGCTCGCGCGCTGCGCGCTCGTCGCCCGCCTGGGCGCGGCGGATCACTGCGACATCATTCATTTGAGGTTCCGAGTCATGGGCAGAGGGATTTGATCAGCGTCTATAATTAATACTGGTCGAGCCGGGAGTGCGTTCAAATCCCCACGTGAGATCGTTCGCAAGTTCGTATAGTCAAGCTAAGCGGTTGATTGCGTTCGCAATTTCCAGCGGAACTTTGTGCCGGGCGAGTGGGTTCAGCCACAACGTGGTACGGCCCGGCTGGCGCACGGCGATCCCGCTCAACCGCTGGTGCTGCTTGAGGAATGCGAGCGCGCTCTCAAACCCGCACCGCGTGAAGTATTCTTCGGTCTTGCGCTCGGCCAATTGGAGCAGGGCGTGCGCCGCGCGGCTGATGTCTTCTTCGGCGACGGTGCGCGCGGCGGCCAGCCACAGCAGGTTGACGATGCTCGGCTGCATCTGCCCGGCCTTGTCGCACAGCACCGCCATCAGCTTGGCAATCCGCGCAGCCTCGTCGCCATCGTTCATTTCGGCGGAGCGCAGGTGGCGCACTTCGACGTTGAAGGGCGTGTGCGTTTTGAACGTGACGGTGAAATCCGGCCCGCGCTGCTTGAGCGCGGCGTACCGCTCGTACTCGACGGTGAAGCGCGGCTCAGCCAGCAGAATCGCGGCCGTCTCCAGCTCGGCGCGCAGGTCATCCTGGCGGGATGGATCACTCGCGTTCCTCAGCTTAGCGCGAATTTTGGTGCGGTAGTCGGTGGCAAAAGCGCGGAAGCGGCGCGAACTGCGCACCCACCCCTCAAACTCGGCGTACAGCGCGGACTTCTTCCCGGCGAAAATCTCGTTGAGCAGGTCGTCGACGGTTGGCATCGTGTCTGCAGGCAGTTGCCGGTGACTGGCCTATAGCGGTAAACCCACCCACCACGAATGATAGGCGATCTGCCCGCGCTTGACCACTACCTGCGCCAGGTTTCTCCCGAAGCGGTAGCTCAGGTGCGGGTAAGAAGGCGCGTCCCAGATCACCAGGTCGCCCTGCTTGCCGGCTTCCAGGCTGCCAACCTCGCCGCCCCGTCCAATGGCGAAGGCGGCATTGATCGTCGCAGCAGCGAGCGCCTGGGCCGGGGACAGCCGCATAGCGCGCGTTGCCAGCGCCATGACGAACTGCATGTTCTCGTTCCAGGCGGTGCCAGGGTTGCAGTCGGTCGCAATCGCCAGCGCCGCGCCTGCGTCCAGCCAGCGACGGGCGTTTGGATAGCGCGTCTGGCCCAGCCCGAACGGGGTAGGCGGCAGCGCAACCGCGATTGTGTCCGAAGCCGCGACTGCTTCGATCTCGTCGTCCGGCGTTGCGACAATATGATCGACCGAGGTCGCGCCTACCTGCGCGGCCAGTCTGGCCCCGCCCAGCGTCTCGAACTCGTCCGCGTGGACCTTGAGCGCCATGTCATACCTGGCGGCGGCTTCCAGAATACGCCGCGTCTGGGCCAGATCGAACGCACCGGCCTCGCAGAATACATCGCAGAACAGTGTGCCCGGCCAGTGCTCAGCGCGCCACTCGGCGACGGCAGGCAGCATCTCGTTCACGATCAGATCGACGTAACCGTCCGGATTGCCCGCGTACTCCGGCGGGATAGCATGCGCGCCGAGAAACGTCAGCGCGATGTCCGCCGGGTGCTCGCTGTCGAGCAGGGCGGCGGCGTTCAGCATCGCTATTTCACTGGCGGTTGTCAGACCATAACCGGTTTTCACCTCGACGCTGGTCGTGCCGTGCGCCAGCATCGCGGCCAGCCGCGCCTTCGATTCCTCAACCAGCGTGGCGAGATCGGCCTGTCGCGTGGCCTGGACGGTCCGCACGATCCCGCCGCCCTCGGCCATGATCTGCTGGTAGGTCGCGCCCACCAGCCGCCGCTCGAACTCGTCGGCCCGGTCACCGGCCCATATCAGATGCGTGTGCGGATCGACCAGCCCTGGCGTGACCAGCCGCCCCTGCGCGTTGAGCATGGTCGCGCCTTCGTAGCGCGCGCGCAGGTCCGCGTCATCGCCGGTTGCCACGACTATGCCTTGATCGATCGCGATCGCCGCGTTACCGAGCAAACCCAGCGCGCCGAGGCGTGCGCCGCGCTGTGGGCCGCCGTCCTGCGCTGGAATCGTACAGAGCTGACCGATATTGTGCACCAGCAGTTCGACTTGCTGTTTCATGAGCTTGTGATCCAATCACCTGGGCCT
>JADLHR010000168.1 GCA_020848665.1 Anaerolineae bacterium | reverse complement strand
GGGGCCGAAGGTGCCGCACATCGGCTGGAACCAGCTTCAGCGGCGGCGCGATGACCCGCTGCTGGCGGGAGTCGATGACGGCGCCTACGCCTATTTCGTGCACTCGTATTATGTGGACGCGGGCGACCCGGCGGACGTGCTCGCCACGACCGGCTACGGGATCGACTTCGCCTCGGTCGTGCGGCGCGGCAGCGTCTATGGCATCCAGCCACATCCGGAGAAAAGCCAGGCGGTCGGCCAGCGGATTCTGCGCAATTTTCTGGAGATAGCCTGATGATCGTCTATCCCGCAATTGACATCCGGCGCGGCCAAGTGGTCCGGCTGAGGCACGGCGATCCGTCACGCGAGACCGTTCACGGGGATGATCCGGTCGCGGTCGCGGCGCGCTGGCTGGACGACGGAGCGACATGGCTGCACGTGGTCAACCTGGACGGCGCGCTTGGCGAGGCGACGCAGGCGCTCGAAACGCTGGGCGCAATCGCGGCGCTTGGCGCGCCGGTGCAGTTCGGCGGCGGGCTGCGCTCGCTGGACGACGCCGCGCGGGCGCTCGACGCCGGAGCCGGGCGCGTGATCCTCGGCACGCTGGCTGTGCGCGAGCCGGAGCAGGCCCGCGAAGCGGTCGGGCGGTTCGGCGCGGACGCGGTCGCGGTGGCGCTCGACGCGCGCGGGGATCGTGTCGTCACGCACGGCTGGCAGCAGGTCAGCGCGTGGACGCCGCTCGAACTCGGACGGCGCTTCGAGGAGATGGGCGTGCATCACGCGCTGTTTACGGACGTGTCTCGTGATGGCGACCTGTCGGGCGTGGCGGCCGAGGCGACAGCGGCGCTGGCGCGTGGAACGGGCCTCGCAGTGATTGCGTCGGGCGGCGTGGCCCGGCTGGACGACATCCGTATGCTGCGCGCGGTGAGCCTCATCGCGGGAGTGGTGATCGGACAGGCGTTATACGCTGGCGTGTTCACCCTGCCAGAGGCGCTGGCGGCGGCGATGTGAGCGGCCGCGTCAGCGTGACTTGTCGTTCTTGCGCGAGCCGCTGTGAACGCTCGCAACGAGGTCTCTGAGCAGCACCGGCAGGCGCACCGTCAGGAAGCGCCGCCCGCCGAACAGCGCCATGATCGCCAGCCACAGCGCGGTCCAGAGGAAGACGCGCGGGTTAGCATCGCCCGCGGCCCACACCGTCATCAGGTAGATTGGTCCCTGGAAGGCGATGGCGCGCACGTTCGCCGCGCTGTCGGTTGCGACGATGACGATCCCCCAGCCCGCCAGGTACAGCGCGCCGAGATATGGCCCGACGACGCCCGCCAGCACCAGGTAGAACAGCAGCGCCGTGCTGAACAGCAGGTCGAAAAACAGGTCGTGCGAGCCAATCCACGTTTTGCGCGCGCCGGGAGCAAGCCGCGCAAAGTATCCGTCGAGCGTGTCAATCGTCGCCGCCAGCAGCAGCAACAGCCAGGCGGCTTCGAGACCGTCCCTGCCCTGGGAAAATCCCAGCGCGATCACAGCGAGCGCACAGGGAAGACGGCTGAGGGTCAGAACATCAGCGAGTTGTTTTTGCCAGGGCATCGTTGTATGGTGTGTCAGAGTCAGGGCAGCGCAAGATCGCCGGGGCGCGGCGCGCATAGGTCCATCGCCAAGCGTAGCACATTTCGCTTCTGCCGCGTAATGCGTCCCGCGTGGGTGCGTAGATTAACGTGATGATGACGTATGATAAGGGCAGCGTTGGTCGAGGCCGCGGTCCAGCCGAATAACCACGCGCCCGGCGTGAGCACAACAGTCGTATTGCGAGGCGAAATTCGATGACATCCCGGCTACGAAATGCTTTGCTGCATCTGCTCGTCCTGGCGGCGCTGGCGCTGCCGGGTCCCGGCGCGGCGCGCGCCTCTGCGGAGCCGCATACCATCACCGGCAGCTACCTCACCACCAACCCGATTTACCCGCTGATCGGAGGGGATTTCGCCGCCGTGCTGTATGACCTGGCGGGCGAGATCCAGCGCGATTACGCCTTTGTCCCCGCGCCGGAATCGCAGGTGCTCGGCAAGCTCGAAGGCGGTATCACGGGGGGGCGCTATACGCTCGAACTGCCTGCCGTGCCAGCCGGTACGCTGCTTGATTTCGATGGCGACTCGGCCAGCCCACCGGCGGTGCAGGTCTACACGGCCGGGATCACCGTCGATTATCTGGGCGACGCCTATGTCAACCGGGGCGAAACGCTGATTAACGCCTCGGTCGCGCTGGAGCCGCTCAGCCAGGACATGATCGGCGGGCGCGTCGTCGTCTGGTCAGCGGCGGATGGCGAGCTGTTTCCGTCCGGGCTGGGCGCAGATGGCGATGCCTTCACCGCCGACGATCCGCTGATGCCGCTGCCTGCCGGGTGGAGCGTGGTCGCGCTCGACGCCGAGCCGTTTGCTATTTTACGCGAGCCGGCGGTCGAGGTGCCGATCATCGAGAGCGTCGGCGCGCTGAACGACTATTCCGCGCTAGGCTACCGCGCTGCGTGGGACCGTTTCTTCGCGCGCGTGCGCGAGACATACCCGTTCAGCGCCGAGAAGCGCATCGACTGGGACGCGCTTGACGCTGAGCTTACGCCGCTGGTTGATCGCGTGCAGAACGATCTGGAATACCACCTCGTCATCGCGCGCTTCGGCGAGCTGCTGGCCGATACGCATGTTAACTACGTGTCGGTGCCGGTGCTGCAAAACCTGCTGATCGGCGGGATCGGCGTCAGCAGCCTGACGCTGACTGACGACGGCGAGGTCGTGATCACGGGGCTGGTGCCAAACTCGGCGGCGACCAGGGTCGGGATGCGCATTGGCGACGCGCTACTGGAGATTGATGGCGCCCCGGCGGCGCAGGCGCTCGACGATACGCCGCTGCTGATCAGCAGCGCCTCGACGCCACATGGACGGACGTTCATGCAGGCGATGACGCTGCTCCAGGGGCGGGTTGGCTCAACGGTCAGGGTGCGCTGGACCGGCGCGGAGGGCGAGCAGCAGGCCACGCTGAGACGCGGGCCGGACGCTGCCGCGCTGCTGATCGCGCTCGGCGGCGCCGGATCGCCGGGCCGGGTGGTGGAAGGCCATATGCTGCCCTCTGGCCTGGGCTATATCCGTGTGCGCAGCTTCGCGCAGGAAGTCAGCGCTGCCGCCGATCTGTTCGCTCGCGCGCTGGACGACCTGATCGCCGCGGGAGCGCCGGGTGTGATCATCGACGTGCGCGCCAATTCGGGCGGAATCCCGCAGCTTGCGATGGCGATGGCGGGGCACTTCTTCACCGGCTACGAGCGCGTGGTCGATTTCTACTACGCTGATGGTGAGGGAAATTTCGACTATCGCGGCTTTATCGAGATTCTGGTCAGCGAGCCACATTACAACGGCCCGGTCGCAGTGCTGGTCGATTCGATGACCGGCAGCGCGAGCGATATGTTCGTCTACGCCATGCATACCGGCCAGCGCGCGATCGTGGTCGGGCACACGCCGACCGGCGGTTTCACTGGTGAAGTCAGCGACGGCCAATACCTGCTGCCCGGCGCGCTGACCATCCAGGTGCCGACCGGGCGTCCAGTCGATCCGCTGACCGGCGCGACGGTGCTCGAAGGCGCCGGCGTCGCGCCGGATGTGCGCGTGCCGCTGACGCGCGCGTCAGTGCTGTCGCCCGAAGACGAGGTGCTAGAGGCGGCGGAAGCGGCGCTGCTCGGCCTGTTGGGCGACTGATCGAGAGGCGCTAAAGAGCGCCAAAGGGCAGCGAGAAACAGCGAAAGACAGCGAAAGACAGCAAAAGATAGTAAAAGATAGCAAAAAGCAGCGAGGCCAAATCAGGTTATCTGCTGCTTTTTGCGACTTTTTGCTGTTCTTAGCTCCAGATCATGCCGCGCCGGATGTCTCCAGCAGGCGGCGGACCTTGAGCGCCAAATGAAGGTTGAGGCGCACGTTGGAGTCGTCCATATCGAGCTGGATGATCTCAGTGATGCGGCCCAGGCGGTAAACCAGCGTGTTGCGGTGGATGTTCAACACATGCGCGGTGCGCGCCATGTTGCCGTTGTTCGAGAAATAGGCGTTCAGCGTCGGCAGCAGGTCGGTATTGTGCTGCTCGTCGTAGCGCGTCAGCGGCGCGAGCCAATGGTCGCAGAAGCTCTCC
>JADLHR010000167.1 GCA_020848665.1 Anaerolineae bacterium | reverse complement strand
GCGGCGGGCGGCGTTCTGGCGCGACAGGCGCTATCTCGACGGGTGATGCCTCGGCAGGAGTTGCGCCGCCGGGCGTCAGCCGCGCCAGCAGACCGCGCACCAGCGCCCCGTTATCTCGCAGCGGCTGGTCCGCGATCCAGGCGGCGATCTCGTCGTCGGACAGCGTGGGCGCGTCCGGTCCGAACAATTCCTGGCTGAGCTGGTTGATCTTGATGAAGGCGCGGGTCAGCCAGGCGGTATCCTTCTTGGTGCGATAGGTGGCCACCCAGTTGACGCGCGTCATCAGGCGGCCCAGCGTGTAGGCGGCCATCGCAACTTGTTCGGCATCCGGCGGCGGGCTGGACTGGGTGAGGCGCTGCGCGAGCGTCGCGGCCTGTTCCGCGCCCCAATCGACCAGCGGCCGGGCTTCGTCGTCGTTCAGACCTTCCCGCAGGCCGCTGTCCCCGGCGAGCGCGTCCTGAATCTGACGTGTCCACTGGTCTGCCTGGTCTGTCCCAAGAGGTGTCATCCGCTGCCGATCCTGCCGGTGAGTCGCGCTGTGCGCGTTCATTCTAGCCTCGGCCCGGATAATCGGCAATTGACAATGGATTGTGGATTGAGCGGGTTCTCGCCGGGGCGGCGGCCTGCGGTATACTCGATCCGCCAGAACGGCGCGGGCGGGGCGCATGAGATTGGGTGCACAGGAGCGGGCGATGGTAAAAACGCTGGTCACGGGCGGAACAGGCTTCTTAGGCTCGCATATCGCGCGTGAGCTGGTGCGGCGCGGCGACACGGTGCGAATCCTGCGCCGGACCACCAGCCGGCTCGACGCCGTCGCCGATCTCGATGTTGAGCACGCCGTCGGCGATGTGCTGGACCCGGAGTCGCTGCGCGCGGCGATGCGAGGCGTCGAGTGGGTGTTCCACACTGCCGCCGTTGCGGATTACTGGCGCAACGATCCGGAGCACATCTACCGCATCAACGTCGATGGGACGCGCAACGTGCTGCAAGCTGCCGAGCAGGCAAGCGTTGAGCGCGTGATTTTTACCAGTAGCGCGGCATCGATCGGCTACCGCACCGATCTGCGCCCGATGGACGAAACCGCTCGCTTTAACTGGGACCCGCACCTGACGCCCTACGGACACAGCAAATTCCTGGCCGAAGCTGAGGTCTACCGCGCGATCCGGCGCGGCCTGGACTGCGTGATTCTTAACCCGACGGTGATCCTGGGGCCGGACGACCTCAACCAGATTTCGAGCAGCGTGGTGGTCGAGATGGCGCGCGGCAACGTCCCGCCGACCGCTCCCCCTGGCGGAGTGACGATCATCGACGTGCGGGATGTCGCCGCCGCGCATGTCGCCGCCGCCGAGCGCGGACGTACCGGCGAGCAGTACATCCTCGGCGCAGTCGATCTGACCCACAAAGCCTGGATGCGTCTGACGGCTCGCGCCGTTGGCCGGTCGATACAGGTCGTAACACTTCCGGCGGTCGTCGTGCGGATCATGGCGCTGGCCGCCGACGCGCTGCGCCGTCTCGGCGTGCCCCTGCCCGTTGAGGGCAATCAGCTTCGCCTCAGCACCCGCATGATGTTTTACAACAGCGCCAAATCCTGGCGCGAGCTGGGCGAGCCGCGCATCCCGGTTCAGCAGAGCATTCAGGACTCGTTCACCTGGTACCGCTCACGCGGCGATGTGTAGCCCGACACCGTGACCCGGCGGCTGGCCCGCGCTGCGCTGGCGCCACTTATTGTTTGGGGGCTTTGGAAAGGGCGAAAAAGGATGGCTGAGAACTCGCCGAGCTATATGGCAGCTAATTACCGGGCAGAGCTGGTCGGCGTGCTGGGCGACCCGGTCGCCGAAAATCCGACCGGCGTGATGCAGGAGGCAGCGTTCCGCGCTGTGGGCCTCAACTGGCGCTACCTGACGATCCAGGTCAAGCCGGACGAACTGGCGGACGCGATTCGCGGCGTGCGCGCTTTCGGGATGCGCGGCATTAACCTGACGATCCCGCACAAGGTCGAGGTGATGCAGTATCTCGACGAGGTCGCGCCGGACGCCCAGAAGATCGGCGCGGTGAACACGGTGCGGCGGGTCGGTGATCAACTGGTTGGTGAGAACACGGATGGCAAGGGCTTTCTGCGCGGCTTGCAGATAGATGCCGGTTTCAACCCGGCTGGCAAGCGCGCCGCTATCCTGGGAGCAGGCGGCGCGGCGCGCGCCATTAGCACGGAGCTGGCCCTGGCTGGCGCGGCGGACCTGATCGTCGTCAATCGCTCGCACTCGCGCGGGGAGCAGATGGTGAACGATGTGCGACAGCGCACCGGCGCAGTGATCTCGCTGGTGCCCTGGAATGAAACTTACGTCGTGCCGCTGGAAGTCGATCTGCTGGTCAACGCGACCTCGGTCGGGTTGTGCCCGCAAGTGGATGCTATGCCGGACATCAGTCTGGAGCGCGCCAGGCCCGATCTGCTCGTCAGCGATGTGGTGTTCAACCCGCCAGAGACGCGCCTGCTGCGCGCAGCGCGCGAGCGCGGTCTCCCGACGCTCGACGGTCTGTCGATGCTGGTCTACCAGGGCGTGATCGGCTTCGAACTGTGGACCGGGCGCGATGCTCCTGAAGCGGTTATGAAAGAGGCGCTGGAGCGGGCGCTTGGTTTGGCCTGAGCCGGGTCCACGCGCAACGCGCCGCCAGCCGAGCGCGTAATGATCAGCAGCAGTCCACCAACCAGACAGCGCGGCTCGCTTATGGCGGGTCGCGCGTGATTGAGGAGATGGATGTAATGGCTCGCGTAGACGATCTGCTCGCCGAGAAGTTTGTCTGTCCGCGTTGCAGCAACCAGGGCGCCCACGCCGAGCGACTGTCAATGTCCGGCACGGGGCTGTCGCGCCTGCTGGAGATTCAGGCGCACCGCTATTCGTTTGTCTCGTGCACCAACTGCGGCTATACCGAGGTCTTCAACCTGCGCACGCTCGAAGGCAAAGACGATCTCGGCACCTTTCTGGAGATTCTGTTCTCGGACTAGGGCGTGTTATGAACTTGCGCACCGAGCAAAGCCCCCCATCCCCCGGCCCCTTGCTCCCAAAATGAGGGAAGGGGAGTCCATTCGGCTTTTTTTCCTTCCCTCGTTCTGGGGGAAGGAAAGCCGACCGCAGGTCGGAAGGATGGGGGGGCTGGGGACCAGACCACGAAGTGCATAACAGCCTCTAGACACCGTGCACGCCAGCCGGAACCTGCGCCGAGCGAAAACCGGGCGCAGGGCAGCCCGGTTTTTATATTGTCGCGCACCACTGGCGAAAATGGATTTATACTACGCTTATCATCGACGCTACTACGCCGGAGCGCCGCTATGAAACGCCTGCTGATGATAAGTGCTCTCCTGCTGATCGCGCTCTCAACCCGGCCAGCCCCGGCCGGCGCGCAGGATTCACGCGAGGCCGATAGGGTGATCGCCGCGCTGAACGCCTGGCGGCTGGAGCAGAATACATGGCCGCTGCGGCTCAACGACACGCTCCGCGCGCTGGCCGAAGACCAGGCGTCCTATCTGCTGTCGCTGGCCGCGCTGCCGGAAGGTGGCGAGATCCACCGGGGGCGGAGCGGCGAATTCCCGCCGGTGCGCGCTCGGCGTGCGCCCTACAACTGGCCGAGCTACAACCGCCCGGAACAGATCGCGCTGACTGAGATCGCGTACGATGGGCGCAATGTCAGCGCGGCGCTGGGCTTCTGGAAGTCATCACCGCTGCATCAGACTGCGGCGCTGAATCCGGTGTATCGTGAGGTTGGAGTCGCCGCGCTGGCCGATGGCGAAGGGTACCTGTATATCGTCGTGCTTGGCGCGCGTCCGAACGTGCTGCCCGTGCTGGTCAACCCTGGTGCGGGGCTGCTGTACCTGTCCGATGAGCGCTACAGCTACGCCAGCGGCGACCGCTGGATTCATAACGCGACGCGCGTGCGCCTTTTCGACGCCGAAGGGCGTCCGCTGGGCGACGGGTGGCAGCCCTGGCAGATGACGCTGCCGCTGCCGGCCGGCGCGGGCGACCGGCTGTTCGTGATGACTTCGGATGGGACAGTGGATGTGCTGACCGAGATAAATCTGCACGACAACACGGCGCTGCTGCCGGGCGGCCTGGCTGCGCCTGCGCCGGCACCTGCTGCCTCGCCGATCGTGATCGTGAGCGCTACGCCGCCGCCCGGCGCGCCGGGCACGACCAGCACACCGATCATGGTTCTCGGCCCCACGCCGACTCCGCGCACCCTGCCGGGTGTGACACCGAGTGCGACGCCGGGCGCTGGCGACGATCTGATCCTGATCTATGACGCACGCTCGCTGGCGATCTATAACAGCGCTGGACGCGCGGTCGATCTGACCGGGCTGGTGCTGGAGCAGGGTGCGCTGCGGCTGAGCGCCGGGGATTGGCAGACGCCCTGGCTGAGCGGCACGCTGTCCGCTTTCGCCGCGCGTGACTGCTTGCAGGTCTGGTCGTGGGACGAAGCGAGCGATCCGCCTGCGCCTTCCGACTGCCGGTTCGTGCGCGGCGCGATCACCATCGATCCCGACGACCGGCTCTGGCGTGGCGGCTCATTCATCGTCAGCCGCGCTGGGGCGCAGCTAGCGGCCTGCCCCGCCGCGCCTGGCCTTTGCTCATTCGCGCTGCGCTGAAGCGCGGCACGGCTCAGCGCGAAATCAGCAGAATACTGAACAGAATTAGCGCGCCGCCTGCCGCGCCGAGCGACGACAGCATCTCGCCAAACACGATGATTCCGATCGTGATCCCGCTGATTGGCTCGAACAGCGAGACAACGCTGACGACCTGCGCACTGACGCGCTCCAGTCCCATGAAATAGAACAGGTACGACAGCCCCAGCGAGAAAATGCCGAGCAGTATGAGGATCGCGAGGTTGTCGAGCAGCACGCCAGCGGGCGCCCCGAACGCGAAGGGCAGCAGCATCAGTGTGGTCACGCCCAGGCTCCACAATGTCTGCGTGTAGCCGCTGGCATAGTGCCGCAGCCCGCGCCCCATCAGCATCGCCAGACCATAGGTGATGCCGGACAGTGCGGCGGCGGCCACGCCGTCGAAAGTCTCCCATTCCAGCCTGATGGTGGCGGGATCGACCAGTAGAACCATCCCGATCGCGGCCAGGGGAATACTCACGCGGGTATAGCGCGCCGGCGCCTCGTGGAGCAGCAGCGGCGCCAGCAGCGCGACGTAGACCGGCGCGGAATTCACCAGCAGCGCGGCGATCGCCGCCGTCGTGTGCTGGATCGCGTATGTGAACAGGAAGGCAGTTAGCCCGACCGTCAGGCCGAGCAGCACCAGCCGCCCGACGACGGGGCGATAGCCGCGCACTCGCAGCGCCGCCGGGTAACGCGGCAGAAACAGGCACAGAAACAGGAACCCGAATAACGCGCGGAAAAACGCGATTGTGCCCGCGCTCATCCCCTCCGTCCAGCGCACAAAGAGGATCGCCGTGCTGAAGCACACTGCGCCCAGCATGACGAGCGCGATCCCCTGCCATTCCGCTGTACGGTCCGGCGCGACAGCGCGCAGCGGAGGCTGGGGGGCGATGCCAGTGGGAGGCGGCTCGCCAGTCACATCACCAGCCGTAAGCGGGCGTCCCGAAGACCTGCGCCACCAGCCCCTGGATCGCCGCGAAATCGGGCATCAGGACCGACTGATCGCCGATCATTGTGGCGTAGACGTAAGGGTAGCTCAGCACGCCGTAGGCGTAGTTTTCTTCGGGCACCGCGCCGATCTCGACGCTCAGCCGGAGAATCTCGTCCAGCGGGAGATCGGTGTCGATGTTCTGCCGAAGCTGAACCCACAGCGCCGGGCCGAAGTCCAGCAGCGCCTCGGTCAGGTCCAGCGTGCCGATCTTCGCGCGGATGGCGGCAACAACCTGCTGCTGGCGGCGCATGCGCTCGCGGTCGTCGGAGTTGTGGCGGCTGCGGACGTATTTCAGCGCGGTCGCGCCGTCGAGATGCTGCGGCCCGGCTTCAAGATAAAACGGGTCGTAGCCGTAGCTCATGTTGGGATAAAGCGGGTCTGCGATCGGCTGCTCGACGACCACATCGACGCCGTCGATCACGTCGATCAACGCGATGAAGGCGGCGAAGTCGAACGCGATGTAGGCATCGACCGGGATGCCGAAATTGAAGCTGACGGTCTGCATCGCCAGCGCCCCACCCAGGCCGCTGTATTGGCCGGTGGCGTAGGCGGTATTGATCCGGTCGTTCTGATAGCCGGGGATGGTCACGTACAGGTCGCGCGGGATGCTCAGCACGCCGATCTGCTGGTTCGTGCGGTCCAGGCTGACGAGCATCAGCACGTCGGTGCGGAAGAAGCCCGCTGGCTCGTCGGGGCGCCGGTCGCCGCCCATCAGCAGCACAGTGTAACGCGGCGGCGGGGTCGGCGTGGGCGTCAGGGTCACGGTCGGGGTGGGCAGGATGCCACCGTCGCCCACCAGGCCGCCTTCCATTGGCACCGGCGTTCCGGCCCCGCCGAACGGTGTCAGGCTCGGCGTGGGCGGCGGAACGGTCACAATCGCGGCGCCGGGCGCGGGCAGGATGCCGAGCGCCACTGCGCCCGGCGCGGCCTGGACGGACGGCCCGGCGGCGGCAGGCAGCGCGCCGCTGATCAGCAGCGCCAGCCCCAGCAGCGTCAGCGTGGCGGCAAAGGCGAGAATGCGACCGGGTATGAAACGACCGTACATGATGACTCTCCTGAACAGGTCATGTCGTCTCATGATACCCGCGACGCCACCCTGTGAAAACTCAGGGAAGGGATCGCAGGCGCCCCGGCGCCCGGCGTGCTATTGCTCCAGCTCATCGCGCACAGCCTGGTACAGCGCGGCAGCCTTCAGTTCGCTGAGCGTGTAGCAGGGGCCGCCGAGCCAGTCCGCGAGCTGTCGCGCCAGCCCCTGATCGAAGGCGGCGTGCTCCATGTTGATCGTCACGTTGCGGATTTCGCCTTCCTTGATTGTCTCGGCGATCCGGCGCGCTTCTTCCAGCGGCGGCAGATCGCTCATCGAGACGTTGCCCGCGCCATCCGTCAGCAGGATCATCAGCGGCAGCACGTCGGGATGGCTGAGCTGCTCTTTGTGGAAGACCTGGTGCGCCAGCCACAGCCCGGCGGAGAGCGGCGTCTTGCCGCCAACCGGGATATCCGCCAGCGCCTTTTTCGCCAGCGTGACCGAGTTGGTTGGCGGCAGCACCAGCGAAGCACGGTCCTTCTGGAAGACGACCAGCCCGACCCGGTCGCGGCGCTGGTAGGCGTCGGTTAACAGCGACATGATCGCGCCTTTGGTCGCGTTCATCCGCTCCGCGACGGCCATGCTCCAGCTTGCATCGACGACGAACAGGATCAGGTTGCCGGATTTGCGCACGCGGACCTTGCGCTGGAGATCGCCGGTGCGGAGCGCGTAGGCCAGGCCGTGCTTTTCGCGCTCAAGCTGGTGCGGGGCGGCGGCGCGCAGCGTGGCGTCGAAGGCGATATCGTCGCGGCGCGGCCCGGCCGGGCGCGCCTGGATATAACGGCCATGCTTGCCTTCGGTGCGCGTGCGGCTGCGCCGCCCCTGGATGCGGCGCGTCAGGCGGTCGAGCGGCGTGTCGAGGCGGCGCGGGGTGAATTCCTGGCTGGCCTCAACCTGCTTGCCGCCGTCCCACCAGCGCGCATCCTGCGGGTTGTTGAAGACATCTTGCGGCGCGGGAGGCGCCTCGGTATCGCTGATCTCGGCGTCAGGCTGACCGGTCTGATCGGTCAGCCTCTCGCTTTTTTTTCCGTTTCCGGGGCGCCATCGTCAATGGATGCCGGGGCTTCGTTCGTCTGGCTCTCGTCGTACGATTCGACGATATTGTCCAGCCGCTCCTCCAGTTCGCCTTCGTAGAGCGAGGTCTCGCTGAACGGCCCGCGCTTGACGCGGTGCGGCAGCGCCAGCTCGGCGGCGAGCAGGATATCGCGCTCGGTGATGTGCGTCCGGCCCTCAAACGCGGCGTGCGCCCGCGCCGTCTTCAGGATCACCAGGTCGGCGCGATGACCATCGACGTTCAGGCTGGCGGTCAGATTCGCGATCGTGAACAGGTCGCGGTGGGTGTATTCGACCGAATCGACGATCTGCCGCGCGGCGTCGATTCGCTCCGACAGCTCACGCTCGCGTGGGAGCCAGTCGCGGCGGAAGGTTTCGGGGTCGGCGTCATAGTGGATGTGCCGCTCCAGGATCGCCATGCGCTGCTGCGGGTTGCCGAGGCCGTGCACCTCGACTGAGAGCGCGAAGCGATCCAGAAGCTGCGGGCGCAGCTCGCCTTCTTCCGGGTTCATCGTGCCGACGAGGATAAAACGCGCCGGGTGCTGAAAGCTGATCCCCTCGCGCTCGACGACGTTGACGCCCATCGCCGCCGAGTCGAGCAGCAGGTCTACCACGTGATCGTCGAGCAGGTTGACCTCATCCACGTACAGGATGCCGCGATTGGCGGCGGCCAGTACGCCAGGGTCGAAATGGCGCTCGCCTTTCTGAATCGCCTGCTCGATGTCGAGCGTGCCAACGACGCGGTCTTCCGTCGCGCTGACCGGCAGATCGATCAGGCGCGTGCGGCGCATCTTGATCGGAAGCTGCTCGCCGTGCGCGACGCGCTCGCGGCACTCGGTGCACAGTCGCTCCGGCTGGCGCGGGTCGCAGTTGAAGCGGCAATCCACCACCACCTCAATATCGGGCAGCAGAGCCGCCAGCGCGCGGGCGGCGGTGGACTTGGCCGTGCCGCGCTCGCCGCGAATCAGGACTCCTCCGATGCTCGGATTGACGGCGTTCAAGACCAGCGCGCGCTTCATGCGTTCCTGGCCGACGATGGCGGTGAAGGGATAGACAGCTTGTCGCACGGTAAGCCTCGGATGACTGAGTATTCGATAGTATTCGATGGGCCAAGCGTTTCGATTATACCCCAGACCCCTGCTGCCGGGCAGGGCGGAATTGGTCGCCACGCACAAAAAACGCCGCACCAGCCCCGTCCGATCCGGCGCGTACCAGTCAGCCCGGTGCGAGATCGCAGGCAGCCAGGTTTATCAACAGGTTGTTGTCAGGTTGTTGTCAGTTTGTTGACTGCGCGCTGCGCGTTTATCAACGCCATGCGCCGGGAAATGAACAGCCTGTGCACACTGATCGGCAGGTTGTCGCCGGGGTGTGCGCAGGCTGTTAACAGTCTATCGGCAGTCTATCGGCAGTCTATCGACAATCTATCGACAAATCAGGCAGAGGTTATCGACACTTTATCCACAAGTTAGCGCCAGACGGACGCGTATGTGGCGTCGGGATCGAAAAACTGCTCCGGCGCGCCGAAGGCGGGCTTGAGATCGAACAGCCATGTCGCCGCCGGGTCGTAGTGCGCGAAGAAGGGCCGCTTGACCCAGGCCGGATCGCGCCCTTGCAGGAAGCTCAGCACGAACATGCGCTGGCTGCCGACCTGCGCCACCCCATTGATCAGCACCTTGCCGGGCGTGGCCGACATGACCGGGCCGCGCACCGTCCGCGCCAGCCCGGACACCTGGCTGTAGGCCCTGCGGAAGATCGCGTACGACTCACCTAGCGGCACCTCGAAGTAGTTTTTGGGGCCAGTATCACGGCTGATGAACATATAGTACGGGATCATCCCCAGCTTGACGCCGTGCCGCCACAGCGACGCCCACGCCTGTGGGCTGTCGTTGACGTGGCGAATGATCGGCGCTTGCATACGGATCTCGCAGCCGGTGGCGCGCAGCCGGGACACCGCGCGCTGGGCAACCGGCGTCGCCAGCTCACGCGGGTGGCTGAAATGCGCCATGATCGCGACGTGGTGGCCGCTGCGTATGATCTGCTCGAACAGGCGCAGCAGGTCGTCGGCGTCGTTGTCGGTAACGAAACGCTGCGGCCAGTACGCCAGCGCCTTGGTGCCGATCCGGATCGTTTGCAGATGTGGCAGATCGGGCGCGAGCAGCGGCTCGACATAGTCGCGCAGCGCGCGAGTGGTCATGATCATCGGGTCACCGCCGGTAAACAGCACGTCGGTGACCTCAGGATGGGCGTGCAGATAGCGCACTAAGTCATCGGCTTCCTTCGCGGCGAACTTCAGGTCCCGCATGCCGACGAACTGCGCCCAGCGGAAGCAGTACGAGCAGTATGCGTGACAGGTTTGGCCCCGGCTGGGGAAGAACAGCACTGTCTCATGGTACTTGTGTTGCAGCCCCGGCAGCGGCTTGCCGTCCAGCGTCGGGATGTTGTGCGTGAGCTGCCCGGCCGGGTGAGGGTTATGGC
>JADLHR010000166.1 GCA_020848665.1 Anaerolineae bacterium | reverse complement strand
GGATAGTGCCAGACCAGCGTGGTGCGGTCGATGTTGGTCGTCTGCGCGGTGAAGGTGACCGGCAGTGACGCGACGCCGGAGTTCGGCGTGGCGATCGCGCTGATCTGCTGGCCGACTTCAATCGCCAGCGCGCGCGTCACTTCGCAGATTTCGCCGTCGCTGGCGGTCACGCGCAAAAGAATCTGCGCGGCCCCGGTGGCGGCGAAGGTCTGCTGGAGCGTGGCACCGGTCCCCGCCGCCACGCCACCGATCAGCCATTGATACGTCGCGGTGCGCGCGCCCAGCCCCTGGAGCACCGCCTGATAGGTCGCTGGTATGCCGACAAACGCCGGGAAGCTGCCGGCGATCTCGCAGCCGAGCGTCTGCTGGCTGACTGTTACCGTCTTGGTGACTTCGCAGATATTGCCTGCCGAGGGCGTTACGCGCAGCGTAAGCTGGTACGATCCCGACCCGGCCCAGGTGTTCGAGAAGCTCTGGCCCGTCCCGGCTGGCTGGCCGTTGATCAGCCACTCGTAGGTCGCCGTGCGGGTGTAGAGGTGCTCGGTCGTGCCTTCGTAGGTGAGGGTCTGATTGAGCAGCGGGTTCAGATTGCCGGTGTAGTCGCAGGTCAGCCGGTCCGCGCCGCTGCGATTGATCGTGACCGTCTTCTCGGCGATACACTGCTGTCCGCCGCGTGTGATCACGACCCGGAGGAGCAGTTGCGACTGTCCGACCGGCGCAATCACGCTGATGCTGTCCTGGTCGCCGCCGAAGGGCTGGCCGTTCACGGTCCAGACGTAGCTGATCGCGCCGCTGCCGCCTTGCAGGCTGGCGGTATAGGTGCGCTCCTGGTAGGCGTTGGCGTTGCCCGCGCCGCTGATCGAGCAGGCGAGCACCGAGTCCGACACCGTGATCGTCTTGGTGGCGGTGCAGTTGGCGCCGTCCGACAGCACCACGGTGTAAGCCAGCGTGTAGCTGCCGGGCGTGTCCCACAGCTTGGTGAACCTGTCATCGTTATCGACCACGCTGCCATCGAGCGTCCAGCTCTGCGAGACGATCGTGCGCGTGCCGAGGCCGGTCGGGCGGCCGGTATAGTTCACCGACTGCATCAGGCGCGGTGAGGTGGTGCCGGTGTAATCGCAGGCCAGGACGGCTTCGCTTACAGTGATCGTGGTCTGCGCGGCCTCGGACGTGCCGCCCGGCCCGGAAACGATCAGCTTGACGATGTATGTCCCAACAGCGGCGTAGGTGTGAGTCGGGTTCTCCAGGGTGCTGGTATTGCCGTCGCCAAAGTCCCAGGCGTAGCTCGTGATCTGGCCGGTGCTCCGATTGGTGAAGGTCACCGTCTCGCCGACCGTCACATTGGTGCGGTTGGCGGTGAAGGCGGCGACCGGCGCGACATTGCCTGTCACCACCGGCACAATGCGCGTTCCGGTGGAGATATTGCCGAGCGTGCCAGTCACGCGCAGCGTCACGGTGTAGTTGCCCGTGACAGCGTAGGTGTGGCAGGGGTCCTGATCGGTGCTGGTGCTGCCGTCGCCGAAGTTCCACAGCCAGGCGACGACCTGCCCCAGGCTGGTATCCGTGAAACAGACCTCGATGCCGCCCGGCACGCTTCCGGTCACCTGGAACGAGAAGTCCGCATCCACTTCGTCGCCCGGCAGCAGCGCGACGACCTGGCGCGTCGCCGTGCCCGCCCCGCCAGCGCCGCTCACGTCGAGCCGGATGGTGTACGTCCCGGCGCTGGCGTAGGTGTGCGTATGCGGACCCTGGCCGGTGACAGCCGCCGAGCCGTCGCCGAAGCTCCAGGTCCAGGTGCTGATGTCGCCCTGCGAGGTGTCCGTAACCGTGACGGTCAGCGGCGCGGGGCCTTGCTGCGGCGTGACGGTGAAGCCCGGCTGCGGGGCGCTGCCAGGCGCGAGGACCGTGATACTGCCTATCGCCGTCGAAACCCCGCCCTGGCTGTCGCGCACGGTCAGCGTGATCGTGTAGGGGCCAACGTCGCCGTACGTGTGGGTGTGCGGCCCTTTGCCGGTTACTTCAGCCGAGCCATCGCCGAAGTCCCAGGTCCAGCTTGTCACCGCGCCCAGGCTGGTATCGGTGACCGTCACGCTCAGCGGCGCCGGGCCGCGTGTCGGGCTGGCGATGAACTGCGCAGTGAGCACGTCGCCGCCGGGCGTTTCCTCGACGGTGATCGACCCCTGCGCGGTCAGCGTGCCGAGCGCGCCGGTGCAGGTCAGGGTGATGTTGTACGTCCCGGTGTCAGTATACGTGTGCGCCGGGTGCTGATCCGCGCTGGTCCCGCCGTCGCCGAAGACCCAGGCGTAGCTGTCCGCGTTTTCGCTGGTATTGTTGAAGTTGACCGTCAGCGGAACGCCGTCACCCTGCGGGTCCATCTCGAACGCGCAGCGCATAACCTCGCTCTGCGTCGGGGCGATCTCGACCGTGCCGCTTGCGCTCAGCGTCGCGCCGCCTTGCAGCGTCACCTGAAGCGTGACGGTGTAGACATCGTCACTGGCGTACTGGTGCGTCGGGTTCTGTTCGGTGCTGGTCGCGCCGTCGCCAAAGGTCCACAGCCGGCCGGTGATCGGCGTGTCCGAGACGGTCGTATCGGTGAACTGGACGGTGCGATTCGCGCCGACGCTGGCGCTGAAGCTGACGGTCGTCGCCTGCTGCTGCAAGAGCGCGGGCGCGGCCATCAGGAGCATCTGGGCTTCTTCCGGCGCGCCTTCGGTTGCTTCCTCAGTCGCCCCCTCAGTCGCTTCGCCAGCCCGCGCTTGCGTCGGGCTTTCGGCCAGCGGCAGGATCACGCCCGGCTCCGGCGTGGGAGTGGGCGGGTCGCCGGTTTCGCCACTGCGCTCGTCAGCAGCCTCTGGCGTAGCGGACGGCTCCTCGCATGGCTGGCTGCCGTTGCCAATGTTCAGTTGCGTAGGGTCTGGCTCGGCAGTTGCGCAGTCTCCGCCGCCTGGCAGAGTTGCTTCAGCGGTTGGCGTATCTCCGGCAGCGTCGATCAGCTTGACCTGAACGCTGAGCGCCAGCACGGCGATCAGAGCCAGGAAGCAGAATGCAGCGGCGAAGGAAAGCAGAGTTCGTTGGCTGGGTCTCTGTCGCATTTTTCGGAAGCTCCCTTGCGAAACACGCGGTTACGTCATCCACCTGCACGGTGAAGGCCGAGGAGTGATCCACAGCCGGACAGACACCGTGAGTTTGTTGTCGCTAATACACTCACTATATCATACAGGAATTAATTGTAATCTAAATCCCACTGAAACCACACACATTCGGTGTATTTTGCGGATCGAGTCTCATCCGTTCCCGAAAACAAAACAGGCGCCCACATGAGTTTGGGCGCCTGCAAGGAAGGGATTCTCTTGCTTAGAGGCTGTTATGCACTTTGTGGTTTGGCTTCCAGGCCATCCCCCCATCCTTCCGACCTGCGGTCGGCTTTCCTTCCCCCAGAACGAGGGAAGGAAAAAGGCCGGATGGACTCCCCTTCCCTCATTTTGGGGGCAAGGGGCCGGGGGATGGGGGGCTTTACCCGGCGCGCAAGTGCATAACACGCTCTAGAGGCCGACGTACGCGTCGTCTGTCGTCGGGTATTCGTCGAAGAACCGGTCGAAGCCGATGATCTTAAGCACCCGCGCAACCTTCGGCGTCAGCGCTGCCAGCCTTAGATCACCATCCCGGCTGCGGGCCCGTGTGACGGCATCGGCCAGGGTGCGCAGCCCGGCGCTGTTGATGTACTGCACGTCTGCCATATCCAGCACGATGCGAAAGTGGCCCTGGTCCAGCAGCTCGTTCAGGACGTTCTCCAGCTCACCCGCGCCGACGCTGTCAACGCGGCCCGCCAGCCCCAGGGTCAGAATGCCATATTGTTCACGGCGCGTGATGTTCATCGCGATCTCCTCGCTGTTGGGGCCGCCAGGCCCGGACTGCTCGCGTCAGTCTTGCGACCGGGCGACAAGCCGCTCGTCTACCTGATCCGCTGCCATCAGTTGGCCGTCGCGCACTTCTTCGACACGCGGAATAGCGCCCGCCAGGTCACGGTCATGGGTGACCATCACGATCGTCTTATCCCGCGCGACGAGGTCTTCGAACAGCGCGAAGATCAGCCCGGCGGACACCATGTCGAGGTTACCGGTCGGCTCGTCGCCGACGATGACCGGCGGATCGTTGGCGAGCGCGCGGGCGATCGCGGCGCGCTGCTGCTGCCCGCCCGAAATCTGGCTGGGATACTTGTGGGCGACATCCGGCAGATCGACCAGCTCCAGCAGTTCCATCGCGCGGGCGCGGCGCTGGCCGGAGTAGCTGCTGACATAGTTCATCGGCATCATCACGTTTTCGAGCACCGTCAGCGTGGGCAATAGCTGGAAGAACTGGAATACCACGCCGACGTTCTTGCCGCGCCATCTGGCGACCGCGTTCTCACTCAGGTTAGTCAGCCGCTGCCCCGCGACGTAAACCTCGCCAGAAGTGGGGCGGTCGATACCGGTGATCATGTTGATCAGCGTGCTTTTGCCGCTGCCTGACGGGCCGACGATCGCGACGAACTCGCCTGGATTAATCGACAGGTTGACCCCCTTCAGCACACGCAGAGGGCCGGCTTTCGTCTTGTAGACTTTCTCGACGTTTTCGAGCAGGATAACCGGTTTCTGGCTGCCGTTGCCGGGCGTTCCGCTTGCCGTATTGAGATTGCTCATGGTGTTCTACTCCCAGCGCCACCGCGTGACGCAGTCTGTCCAGGACCCTGATGCTCAGGACGGAGATCGCCAGCGGGGCGCGCCTAGTGCGCGGTGCCCCGGCGAATCGCGGAGTGCGTCCGTAATGCGCGCAGCTCCTGCGTGCGGCGGGCGGCGGCGGCGGCCAGCGTCGTCTCGCCGATCATGCCGTCGACCAGCTCGAAGACGCGCGGCACGCTGTGGACCAGCTCGCGGTCGTGGGTGACGACCAGCACGGTCGTGCCGCGTTCGGCCAGCTCGGCGAAGATGTTAAAGACGTTGGTGGCGCTCATCCGGTCGAGGTTGCCGGTCGGCTCGTCGCCAATGATCAGCGGCGGGTTGTT
>JADLHR010000165.1 GCA_020848665.1 Anaerolineae bacterium | reverse complement strand
TGCGGATCGCGAGGATGCGTTCCAACTCCTCGATTGAAAGCTCGTCAACCGGACGTTTATCGCGCATGGTGGAAACCCAGCGGTTAGCCGTTAGCGGTTAGCCAAAACAAGGCAAAGGCTGCGTCGGTCTGATCTTATCATGCTCGCTAACCTCGCTTCATTTTTTCTGGCCGCGCCTGATCTCAACGCCGGACTCATCACAATATTCTCTGCGCGCCTGGCTTTTCGTTCGTAGCTGACCACTAGAGCGTGTTATGCCCTTGTGCCGGGTAAAGCCCCCCATCCCCCGGCCCCTTGCCCCCAAAATGAGGGACGGGGAGACCATCCGGCTTTTTTTCCTTCCCTCGTTCTGGGGGAAGGAAAGCCGACCGCAGGTCGGAAGGATGGGGGGATGGCTTGGAAACCAGACCACGGAGTGCATAACAGCCTCTAGCGGCTAATCGCCAATCGCTGTCTTCTCCGCAATCGCAAAGACCTCGCGCTCGAAGAACCAGCGGAACGGCGGCCAGCGGAACAGCGCCGTACGCAGCGTATCGAGCGCGATATTCTCGCGGCGGCTCTGCGGCGGCGAGTCGAGCCAGACGTGCGCCTCGAACCCGGCCCGGCGCAGCGCGCGTTTCAGACTGAGCATCGACTGCTCGTTGACGTGAACTTCCTGGTTATGCTCGACCAGGAATTGGCGCGGGTTGGCGGGATAGGCCGCCCCCTGGCCCATCAGCGTTCGCACGCGGCGCACGATCGGGTAGGCGTAACGATCGTACCAGATATTCGGCGCGGTATGAATAATCAGCCGCCCGTCGTCCTTCATCACGCGGCGCGCTTCCTGCAGCGCGGTGTGCAGCTCCCAGGGATGCAGGTGCTCCACGATGTCGAACATCAGCACACGATCAAAGCGGCGCGCCGGAAACGGAAACCGCTTGGCATCCGCCTGGGCCACGCCCGCGCTGCCCGGCAGATCGACCTGCTCGCGCTCCAGCAGCGCGCGCGTCAGCCGGATGGCGGCGTGGGCGTAGTCGAAGCCGTAGGCGTCCGCGCCCAGCCGCGCGCAGTGGCGCACGATCTCGCCGCGCCCGCAGGCCACGTCGAGCACCGCCATCCCCGGCTCGACCGCTGCCAGCGCGAACGCCGCCTTCAGCCGCCGCGAGAGGTTCTCGCCGTCGCTTTGCAGAAAATCCTCATAGCCTTCGCAGGCGGTGAGGAAATATTCCTCGGTGTACAGGTCGGGTGAAACCGGCCGAGGCTGATCAGACAAGCCGCTTCCCTCATTTTCAGGTGTGATGGCTGCGATTATACCGCGATTATCAGGCCGCGCGCCCAGGGCAGACGCTTCCGGCCCTAGGGTGCGGCGCGACTGCCCCACCGCTCGCGCAGCAGGCCCCGAATCCAGCGCCATTCGTCCAGCCCCAGCCACGACGCCAGCGCGCTGTAGACCGCCAGCCCGACGCCGCCTGCGCCAACCACGACAAACAGGTGCCCCAGCGCATTGCGCGGCAGCACTTCGCCTAATCCGGCTGCCGCTGCGTAGGTCAGCACGCCCATCCCGGCGGCGGCGAGCGCGGCCCGCGCCGCCGTGCGAACCAGGCGCTGATCGCCATAGCCGCCCAGCCCGCGATACAGCAGCCAGGCCGAGACGCCGCTGTGCACTACGTGTTTAACCGAATCCGCGATCATCAGCGCGAAGAAGCTGTACCAGGGTAGCAGCCCGATTGCGATCGCCATGTACGCCGCCAGCGAGATGACGCCAACCAGCGCCGGGACAAGCGTGTTCTGCTGCGCGTAAAAGGCGTAGACCAGCAGCAGATCGACCGCCGCGAATGGCAGCCCCAGCAGGTACAGGCGCAGCGCCAGCGCGGTCAGCGCGGTGTCCGCCGCGCCGAACTTGCCGCGCTCGAACAGCAGCGCGACGGTCGGCTCGGCCAGCACGAACAGGCCAACCGTCGCCGGGATGATCAGCACCAGCGCCAGCCGCAGCCCCTGGCCGAGCGTCACCTTGAACGGCAGCAGAGCGCGCTGCGCCGCCGCAGCCTGGCGCGAAAGCGTCGGCAGAATCGCCGCCGAGATTGCGATTGCGACCAGCCCCTGCGGGAACTGGATCAGCGTCGTCGCCCACGACATATACGAAATGCTGCCCTCGCCTGTGCTGGACGCGAGGTTGTAGCTGAACGGCCGGTTGACCAGCACGTCCAGCGCCAGCGTCGCCATGACCGGAATGTACAACACGCCGATCCGCCGCAGGCCGGGGTGACTGAGCGCGCCGCGTACCTGGAAGCGCAGCCGGGCGTCGCGCAGGCCGGGCGCTTGCAGCAGCATCTGGATCAGCGCGCCGATCAGCCAGCCGAGCGCGACCGCCGTGATACCAAGCGGGCGATAGAGCGCCAGCGTAACCAGCACGATCGTGCCGTTGAAGACAGTCGAGGCAAACGCGGGCCAGGTGAAGCGCCGCAGCGCATACAGCAGGCCAGACAGCACCGCGAACAGGCTCAGGAAGATCAGCGCCGGGGCGGTAACGCGCAGCAGATCGGTTGCCAGCGCGATCACTTCAGGCGCGGCGTCGCGGTCCGCGATCAGGCCGATGACCTGCGGCGCGAACACTTCGAGCGCCAGCACCAGCCCCGCCAGCGTGACAACCACCACGCCGAGCAGCCGGTTAACCAGCTCCCACAGGTCGCGGCGATCCTCGCGCGCGGCGTAGGCGCTCAGCACCGGGACCAGCGCCGAATTGACGTGCCCGCCGATCAGCAGGTCGTACAGCCCGCGCGGGACGATGATCGCCAGGTTGAAAGCGTCCACCGCTGCGCCAGGGCCGAACAGCGCCGTCAGCAGCATTTCGCGCACCAGCCCCAGCACGCGGCTGGCGACGTTGCCGAGCGCGATCACGCCGGTCGCGCGGGCCATACCCGCCGGAGGGGTGCTAGAATCAGAGGGTTCCGCCGGGGTAACGGCGACAGTTTCGCCGATGACTGTGCTCATGCTGCTCGCTCAGTGAAAGGACGCGCGCCGGGTGCAGACCGGGCCGCGCGCTTACTCTACCGGGCGTGCGGCGAAATCGCTAGAAGTGATCGCGC
>JADLHR010000164.1 GCA_020848665.1 Anaerolineae bacterium | reverse complement strand
TGTTGGCGCGCTTGCCGAAGTCGGCGCGCTGCTCCGGCGGAAGCTGGCCGGTCGAGCGCAGCGCCAGCGTCACGGTGCCTTTCTTGCCGAGATAGCGCCGCTCCCAGTCCGCGAGCACGGCGCCGTCACGCACGTCGCGCAGCTCGTCGAGCGCCTGCCGGTACGTCGCTTCGAGTTGGTCGATCATAAACTGCCCTTTCCCGGTTTGCGTCACCAGCGGCTTCCGCACGCCGCCAGATAAACAAAAATCTCGCCGCCTGTCCTCTCGGAGCAGGGACGAGACGCGAGTTCCCGTGGTACCACCCTGGTTAGCCGCGCCCCGTGTCATCATCGAGCGCGCTGGCTCACTCTGGCCCATCGCGCCCTGCGGCGGCGATGAGCGGCCCTGCTAACGCGGGGCGGGCGGAGCGGACTACAGGCCCGGAACCCCAGGCGTTCACCCGTCAGCTCAGGAGCGAACTTCGGCGCAGGCTCGCTCGTCGGGGCTTGCAGTCAGCGGCCCCGGCTCCCTGGCAGCGGCGTTTGCGCCTACTCCTCTCCGTCACAGCTTTTCGTCTATGGTGCTGTGGTGATGCTGCTGCACATAGTAACAGAGCGCCCCGGCGCTGTCAACGGATCGCGCTGCGTCTTGTGGGCTGGCGGCAGCGAGTTCGGGCACATGGGTAACACTTTTACGCATTACTGAGTGACCTTTCGAAAGCCATTGGCTGATGCGGTCAGCGTGCGGAACCTCACCCCTTTTCCCCTCTCCGTTCACGGAGAGGGGAAAAGGGGCCGGGGGTTAAGGGGTGAGGTTCGCCGTGCGAACTACCGCATTTGCCAGTTCCTTTCGATAAGCTACTTGGCGCGTGGTTGCGCGCTACACAAACTTCCGCCGCGCGCGTATAATCTGCGCCGTATGAAACGCTCCGCCGTCTTTGTCCTGTTGTGCGCCTACCTGGCATTCGCCGCGAGCGGCGTCGTCAGCCGTGTCGTCTTCGAGCGCCTGCCGCATCTCGAAGACGAATTCGCTTACCTGTTCCAGGCGCGCATCTTCGAGCGCGGTCAGGTCTATATCGAGACGCCGCAGCCCGTCCGGGCGTACTGGCAGCCGTTCCTGATCAACCACGACGGCAAACGGTTTGGTAAATACACACCCGGCTGGCCCGCCCTGCTGGCAGTCGGAACCGGGCTGAACCAGCCCTGGCTGGTCAACGCCTGGCTGATGATGCTGACGGTGGCGCTGATCTACCGGCTGGGGCGCGCGATCTACACTCCAGCGACCGGCGCGGTCGCGGCGCTGCTGGTCGCTACCAGTCCGATGGCCCTGCTGCTGGCTGGCTCGCTGATGAGCCACACCGCCGGGCTGTTCTTCGCTATGCTGTTCCTCTACGCGCTCTGGCATCTGGAGCGACGGAGTATCACGCCGCGACGCGCGCTGCTGTGGGGCGTCGCCGGGGGGCTGGCGCTGGGGACGCTGGTCAGCACGCGCCCGCTAACCGCCGTCGGTATCGCGGCGCCGTATGTCATCTACAGTCTGGGCCGCGTCGTCTGGGCGGCGATCCACGCGCGCCCGATGCTGGGCGCCGTGCTGCGTCCGCTGCTGGTGTTAGGCGCGATCACCGTCGCGCTGTCGCTGACCTGGCCAGCGTTCAACTACGCCGTCACCGCGCGCGAGGGCGAGAGTTTCCCGGCGTATCTGGTGCGGTTTCTGCGCGGCGACAAGGATACCAACCTGTATCGCTACATCTGGGACTACGACCGCGTCGGCTTCGGACCCGGTCATGGCCGCAACGCGACCACCGGCCACACCCTGGAAATCGGCTGGCGGCACACCAAGACTGACCTGGAGTGCGCCGCGCGTGATCTGTTTGGCTGGGCGCTCCCGCCCGACGATGGCCTGACGGTCGAGCAGGATGCATGCCTGGCATCCAGCCGGGGATATAGCTGGGTCCTGCTGCCAGTCGGCATGCTGCTGACCGCCCGGCGGCGCTGGACCTGGCTGCTGGCGGCGCTGCCGGCCAGCATTATCGCGATCTATCTGGCCTACTGGGTCGGCGGCGAGCTGTACAGCGCGCGCTATTACGCCGAGGGAATCGGCGCCGTCGCCCTGCTCAGCGCGGCGGGGATCGACGCGCTCGTGCGCTGGATCGACGCCCCGGCGATCCGGCAGGGCGGGCTGCGGCCCGGCGGCGTGCTCTACCTGATCGCTGGCGCGGCGGCGCTCTACGCGCTGGCGATCTACGGCCCGGCGCGCATGAACCCCCTGCGCGGCTATGGGCGCATCAGCCGCGAGCAGATCGCGGCGCTCGACGCGGCCCGCCAGGACTCCGATCGTCCGGTGCTGGTTATCGCGCACGGCCAGCATCACTGGCGCGACGTGGCGACGCTGATGGGCGTGACCGGCCCCTTCCGTGACAGCGACATCGTGCTCGCCCGCGACGCGGACCGGGCCGATACCGAGCGGCTGCGTGCGCAAGCGCCAGAGCGCGAGATCATTTATCTGATCGACGGCGCATTCACGCATGATCTGCCCCCGCCGGGGTCGTGACGGGCCTCGCACTCCGGCAGCGCGCCCTTTTATCTTTGTAGTATCTTTTGTATCGACCACTTCACCTATAACGATACCCTCCATCTGGCGCTGTTGCGCAGGCCCGGCGCGCCATATGATCAGGCTAGTCTGAGCACCTCCAGCAGCGCCTACAAGCGCATACAAAGGAGTAGGCTTGATGTCCAGCCGGACCTACTACAGTGAAGAAGCCGAGCGCGCCGCGAAGACGCAGCAGACAGTCCAAATTATGATGGTGCTGCTTTTCGGTCTGGCAATCGGGGCGGTTGTGGCTTTGCTGTACGCGCCCAAAGAGGGCAAGAAGACGCGCAAGATGCTAGGCAAGGAGCTTGGCTTCAGTCTCGATTCGGGCCGTGATCGGGCCGACGACGTGGTCAAGGACGCGGTAAAAACGCTCGAAGATCAATATAAGACGCTGCGTTCGGAAATGGATAGGCTGCTGAGCAGCGTAAAGAACTAGCGCGTAGTCTCGTAACGCGCCTTTCTTGGGGTGGCACCCCGTGCCACAGGCGCAAGCCTGCAAGTCCCTCCGGTGGATAGGTGGTACGGTTGTCGGGCAGGGATGGGTGATCCCTGCCCGACCTTTTTATTCAGGAGCTTCCCCTAAAATTCTTCATTGACGTGCTCCGGCCCGTAACGCTCCGGGCTGTCGTCCTCCTCGACCACGTGCGCGCTGCTATCGATCTTCTGCGCCGGACGGCCTTTGGCGATCAGGAAGCGGTCGAAGTCACGCACGACAAAGGCGTGCGGGTGGTGCTGCTCAGCCTCGCGGATCATATCCCGCTCGCGATAGCGGCGCGACACGTGCGTGATCAGCACGGTGCCGGCGCCCATCTCGCTGGCGAAGCGCGCCGCCTGCCCGACCGTCATATGCCCGAAGGCACCGGCCATCTCCGCATCGACATCCAGGTAGGTGCCTTCAATAACCAGCGTGTGCGCCCCGCGCACCGCCGCGCGCACCGAATCGTCGAGCGCGCCGATATCGCCGATATAGACCAGCTTCGCGCCCGGCACGTCCGGCCCCAGCACATCGTCCGGCACGATCACACGGCCATCCGCCAGCCGGATCGCTTCGCCGCGCACCAGCCGCGCGCGCCCCGGCCCAACCGGGACGCCGAGCGCCTGGGCACGCTCGACCAGAAAAGGCCGCCGCGATTTTTCGGTGAACACGAAGCCGAAATTGTCGCGCCCCCGGTGCTGGACCGGAAAGGCCGATACGCTGTAGTCGTGGTCTTCGAGCAGCACACCTGGCTTGAGGTCGATCAGCTGCAGCGGCATGGGCGGAGTCACCCCGCGCAGCACGACCGTATGGATCAGGTCCTGCACGCGGTCGAGCGTCCACGACCCGCCCCAGATTTCCAGCTCGTGCAGGCTCTCCCAGCGCATCAGCGTGCTGAGCAGCCCGGCCAGGCCGAGAATATGATCGAGATGGCCGTGCGTCAGCAGCACGCGGTTAAGGCGCTTGAAACCGATCCCGCTGCGTAGAATCTGGCGCTGCGTGCCTTCGCCGCAGTCGATCAGGAAGCGCTGATCCTTGACCATGACGACCTGCGCGGAAAGCCCCCGGTGAATCGAGGGCGCGCTGGCCGATGTCCCTAAGAAGACGATTTCAAACATAGTGTGTGTGGGAAGGGCGCGCGTCGGGCGCGGACCATCCCATCCTGCCCCTCTATTGGCTTTCGACTGTCACCAGGCGCCGCGCTTCGTCAATCACGATCCGGCGGTCCAGGAAGGCGCGCACAACCTCGATATTCGTTCGCAGGTGGCGCGTAATCGCGCTGGTCGATACGACGCTCGGCCCCTCGGCCAGCGCCAGCGGCAGGATCAGCTGGTCCATCAGGCGCTCGTCAACCGCCGCGCCGCTGTCGTGGAACATCAGCAGGGGCGTGACAGCGCGCTCGGCTACTTCCTCGGACGGCATGCCGCGCCGCCCCAGCACGCCAAACCCAGCCTGCCCGTTCTCGTATTCCGCCGCCAGAAAGATACCCGCCCCGGTGCTCACGCTGCGTGTGCGCAGTGGGCGAATGTCCAGCGGCACGTCGATCGCCTCAATCGCATCGAGCAGGTTGATCGCGCGGTTCGCCATGCGCTGCGGGATATGCGATGGCAGGTTGCAGCCAACCGCCGTGCCCAGGATACGCTCCAGCGGCCCCCGGTCAATCAGCCGCTGGCTCTGCGGGCGGGCGCCGCCTTTTATGTAAACGGTCAGCATCCCCCCGCCTTCGGGCACGAAGCCATAGCTGTCCATGAAAATCTCAACGTCGATCCCCATGCGCAGCAGCATCGGCGCGTAAACATCGCGCAGATAGTGGCCGGACGGGCTGTTGGGGACGTGCGTCCCGCCGTACAGCTTAAGCTGCGTCTCGCCTGCCGCCAGCGCCAGCGGCAGAATCACTGCCTGCGCGACCAGGCAGGCCGATCCGGCGGTGCCCACGCCCCACTCGTATTCTCCGGCGCGCACCGCCGCACCCGGCTCGAACGTCAGCCGGTCGGATCCTACCTCGACGCCGCTTGTCTTCGCCTGGCAGATCGTGGCGACCGCCTCAATCGCCGTGACGTGCTGCGGGCGCAGACCGGCGTTTTCACGCCCGGCGCGGACCCGCGTGATCTCGACCGGCTGGCCGGTGATGGCGCTCAGCGTCACGGCGGAGCGGACGATCTGCCCGCCGCCTTCGCCCTGACTACCGTCAAGCGTAATCACGATCGGCGCTCCTCTCGGCTCGTGTTTTCGTACAGGCGCGCCCAACGGTTGATCGTCGCGGCGCGAGGCGCCCGCTCAGGGCGAGCTATCCTCGGACTCGGCGCCGTCTGTCTCGTCAGGCAGCTTCAGCGTAATGGTGCCGAGGCTGAGACGGTCTCCGCGCCGCGCGCCGGTTGCGGGATCGAGCACCCCCAGGCGGTTGAACACGTTCCCCTGATAGGCGCCGATCACCAGCGCGTAATCGCCGGGGCGCAGATCATCCCGCATATAGATGTATAACACCTGCGCGAAGAAATCGCGGCTGTGCAGCGTATCAGCCATCACGTCCAGCGAGTTCGACTCGGCCCATGGCTCGACCAGCGGAACTTTCTGGCCGGTCGCCGGATCGTCCCAATAATCGACCAGATGCGCAAAAATCCCCACATCCGGCGGCAGCGGTCCGTCCACGCGCCAGTACGTGACCAGCACAATCGGTGTGCCACCCGGCGGGCGCTCACGCGGGAATTGATCATATCCGGCGAACGTCAGGTTTTGCTCCAGCTTGATCGCCAGCGGCGCGCGGGTCGGGGCTGGCTCGTTCTCGTCCACAAAGTACGTTTCGGCGAGCTGGCCCCAGGCGTAGCCGCCTGCGTTCATGATGCGCTCCTCAACATCGACGCGCAGCACAGCGCCTTCCGGCAGGCCCGGCGCCCGGATCGGCGTCGCCTCGTCAAGCCACGCCTTCAGTTCGGGCCGCATGATCTCCGGCCCGCGTTCGTCTCCATAGATGAAGCGCATCGGAGCGCCCGCGTTGGCAAAGACCAGCCCCGTCTCGCAGTCCGAGTGCCGGATTTCATACCCCTCGCGGTGCATCATCAGGCCGAGCACCTGGCGCGCTGTTAGCCCGACCTCGTTGGCGCCGCGCAGGGGATGGGTGCAAAGCGAGACTGGCAGTCCGTCCGGCGTGCGATCAAGATAGGCCGCTGCCGCGCCGAGGTGCGCATTATAGGCGGCGGCGACCTCTGGCTGACCACGCCAGGAATGGAACAGCCGGTACGCCGTGATCGCGGTGTTCGCCGCCAGCGCCACGACCAGCAGCAGGCTGACCGTCTGCCACGCGTTCGGCCAGCCACGCCCGCGCAGCGACCGGCTCAGCACCGCCGCGCCGATACCGGGGAAGATCAACACTGCCGGCAGCGCCACCAGATTCGCGGCGAAGCTCGGCTCGCGGCGCACCCATGTATCGGTCAGCAGCCCGGCCGCCAGCGCCAGCAAGAGCAGAGCATAGCGCGGCTCGCGCCAGCGGCGCAGACCTTCCGCCACGCCGATGATCAGCAGGACGGCGAGCAGCGGGCCAAGCAGCGGCGTCTGCGGCAGGTTGCGCGTGATCGCCGCGTCGCCATGCCACACCACCCCGCCGATCGCGCGCAGCGCCCCGTCGATCACATCTCCGGCTGAATGGGGCCGCGCCAGCCAGAGTGTGTGAGGCTCGCTGGTGCCCGGCTCGCGGAATGTTGAGATCAGGTAGGGCACGGCGACGACGGTCGCCAGCACGATTGAGAATGCCATCGCGCGCCACACCCGGCGCGCCAGCGGCTGGTCAGTGAGCAGCAGGTGCACGAAGAACAGCGCGCCCAGCGGCCCCAGCGCCAGCGCAGAATACTGCAAATAGCCCGACAGCCCGAACAGCACCCCCAGCAGCGCGAAGGTCAGCGTATCCGGGATCCGAAACCGGACCTCGCGGTACAGGTTGAAGGCCCGCGCCAGCATAAGCAGCGCCAGGGTGACGTACAGCGGGACCAGTGTTTCGGGCGCGGCGGTCCGCGCCAGCAAGACCGCCTGTAGATTCACCGCGCCCAATCCCAGCGCGACCAGCGCGACCGGCGTCCCGAACAAGCGCCGCGCCAGCGCGTACACCAGCGCCAGAAAGATCAGCCCGACCCACACTGAGAACATCCGGTACCCCAGCACGCCATCGCCGACCAGCGTCACCGCGACCGCGTTGCCCAGCGGGTACAGCCCGGCGCGGCCCACACCGTCGCCAACCTGGTAATGGATCGCGATGTGCCCCTGGCGAATCGTCTCCGTCATGCGGATGTTCGCCAGCTCGTCAGTATTAAAGCCGGGCGGCAGGCGAGTCAGGTCCCCGACGCGCAGCGCCGCCGCCAGCAGAAGCAGCCCCACGATCAGAAAAGTCTCTTGTCTGCGATTCAAAGTGGCTCCTGTTCGAAGCGCATCGCCCGATCGCGCCGCGCCTCGGAATGTCGCGCATGATCAGCCGGCGCCGGCCACACATCC
>JADLHR010000163.1 GCA_020848665.1 Anaerolineae bacterium | reverse complement strand
TCACGACAATCGGAAACAGTCGCTTCAGCGCGATCGGCTTCAGCGAGCGCAGCAGGTAATGCCAGCGCCAGGTCCGGCCCCAGACCGCGAGGAAGTAGATCGCAACGCCGGGGACAAGCCAGCCGATCCGGGCTGTGCGCATTTCGTGCCAGACTTCGGACAACTCCAGTCCGCGTAGGCCGATGCTTAGAAACACGACGCTGACGATCACGCCAACCGCTAACGCCAGCCAGCGCCGTGCCAGCCCGGTGACCTGCTGCCTGCTCAAACGCTAAGACCCTTTCAGTGATCGTTCAGCTACGGTTCGCATTCTACCAGATCGGGCAGTGAGCGTACACCCGCGCCGTCCCGCACCATACATTTACACCGGCGGCCCAGCTTTTCCCTACCAATAAACATGAGCGGCCGCTTTTACCCTGCGCCGCTCATGTCAACCTTATCTGGGATGCTCGAGCCAGGCTCTTACCGGCTGGTTACCGCAGACTCCGGCAACATGCCTTCCAAAACGCGCTCAAGAGCCATCGAGTGGCTACACACGCCACGCGACCTGAAGAAGCTGCAATCGCAGGCCCACTCGCCATCGGAATAAGTTACGGTATGGGGGTTGTTCTCACCTTGGATGGTCACGCTAAAGGAAGTGAATTTGATGCGGTCGCGCTCTTCGGCGTAGCGTTTTGCCTTCTCGATCTTGCCAATCATCCCATAATCCATGTCGAACCTCCTCACCCTACGGTGACACAACAACGGAGAACAGACTGCTGGACGATATGTTTCACTTTAACTTTCGTTCTAATTAGCAAAAAGCACACTGGCATCTACCCCAGCGTGCTTTTTCGGGTCACGAAAATCGTATTTATGCGAAAGCGGCTCATAAGCGGGCAACCTCAGTTTATGCCAGTATAGGAGATGTCTGACACAAAGTCAACCGCCGCCAACCCCGCGCAACACCGCAATTCTGGACGGTTCAAATACCGGCAGCGCGAAGTGTTCGGGCGAGCAAAACACGGCTGCTGCTCGCCTAAACATCATTCAAAATCGATCACGCGCAGCGTCGCACTGCTATCCAGCCATACCGTCAGGCCGACCTGGAATTCGTCCGTGTTCTCCAGCTTGAGAGTGCCGTCGCGCAGCAAATCGTAGCGCAGATCGTTATAGTCATAGGCTGGCTCGCCGCTGCCTTCGGCCAGCGTGATCGTCAGCGCCACCTGTGGAGGAACGCGCAACTCCAGGTCGCCTCCCTCGACGCGTAGCCGCCCGCTCAGCACCTCACCTGCCGGCAGGGTCACGGTCAACGTTCCATCCTTCAGCGTCACCTCCAGGCGCTCAATCTGGAGCGTCTGGAGATCAAGCGCGCCATCGCCCGCTTTCGAGTCGAGCCGCAGCAGGCCGATGACGGTTTTCTCAGGCAGCGCCAGCGCAAGCGTCGCACGTCCATAATCTTCCAGGCGCGGGATTGCCTCGCCTGCCGTTTCGTCGATCGCCAGCGTGCCGGCCCCTGCCTGCGCGTCCCACGCCATCCTGACGGTGTGTCCCCGGCTGCCCCGGTAAGTGGCAGCCAGCGATCGGGCGTCCTGCTCCGACGGCCCGGCAGTAACCGCGGTCCGCTGCAACGCCGCGATTACTTCCACCCGGCTGAGAGTGGCGTCGAGGGCCTGGTCAAACACCTGGACGTTGTCGGTGCGGAGCGAGTCTCCCTGCTCGCGGTAGGCCAGCGCGACGATCCCGCCAAGCGCGATCAGCATCACGAGCAGCGTCAGTAAGTTCAGCGGCAGAGCGCGTCCCGCCAGCGTGATCCGGCGGCGCCCGATCAGCAGTTCCAGTCCGAGGAGGACGAGCAGCGCCGGCCATGCGCGCGTCAGCACGTCACCAACCGCCTCCGGTACGGCGTCGAGCGCGGTCAGCAGCCACGCCGCTCCCAGCGCGACTACCAGCAGGGGCCAGAGCAGATTGCCACGAGCTGTCGTCATGCCGTCCTCCGCAGTTGCTTCACCAAGAACACCAGACCAAACCCGATCACGATCAGCGGCGCCCAGGCCGCACCGATGTCGGCGCTCAGCACATTCAGGTTGAGGGCAAGCGCGAACAATCCCGCCGTGACCAGCACGACACCAATCAGGAGCACCGTCTCGACCTGTAGCGCGCCGACCTGGACATGACCGCGCCCGGTGGGCAGCGTCGCCAGCCGTTGGGCCGGCACCAGCAGCCAGAGCGCCAGGTAAAGCAGCGCCCCGATCCCCGTCGTGAACACGCTCAACAGGACAAATGCAGCGCGTATCCACCAGGCGCTAATACCGATCACCGCGCCCAGTCCCCCGCACACGCCGCCCAGAACGCGATCAGTCTGGTTGCGCGAAAGCCGCTGTGCTCTCATAATCACCTACCCTGTGCGCATCACGCTTCTGTCCGACACTATACCCGTTCTGCGCGCGCACGCAACTATTTTCTCCAAAATCACCGCCTCGCGCTCCGGTATAGCCCGGACTCGCCAGGCGCACGTTGCGCGCTCGCTCGTCGCGTGCGACAATGCTCCCCGGAACTCCATGCCGAAGGGGTCGATGCCGGATGACTTTACGCCTGGTTTCAGTCGATGAAGTTGATTTCGGAGCGTTCACCGACGCGTTCAACCTCGCCTATTCCGACTATTACGTGCCGATCACCATGAGCAGGCCCGCTTTTCGCGCGTTGTTCGACCGCGACGACATCGCACCGGATGCCTCGGTTGTCGCCCTCGAGGACGGGCGGATCGTCGGAAGCGGATTGCTTGGCATCCGCGACCGCGCCGGATGGATTGGCGGCATGGGCGTAATACCGGGCAAGCGGCGCAGCGGTATCGGGGGGGCGATGATGAAGCACCTGATCGGCCAGGCGCAGCAGCGCGACCTGAAGTCGATTGATCTGGAGGTGATCGAGGCGAATCGGGGCGCTTACGCGCTGTATCGCGCACTAGGTTTCGCTGACCGGCGCTTCTTGCTGGTGCTGGACCGCGTCCCTGACCAGGTGTCGGACATACTACCCGATTGCCAGCTGCACGCCGCCAGCGCACACGACATGTTGGCGCACTACGAGCCGTTTCACCCGGTCCCGAACTGCTGGCAGCGCGCCAGGCCGTCACTGGAAGGGATCGGCGGGCTGCTCGAGGCGTGGGCGCTCAGCGACCGTGATGACAGGCTCCAGGCGTATGCGCTCGGCTACGCCGATACGTCGGCGATCCGGCT
>JADLHR010000162.1 GCA_020848665.1 Anaerolineae bacterium | reverse complement strand
CCCCCCCATCCTTCCGACCTGCGGTCGGCTTTCCTTCCCCCAGAACGAGGGAAGGAAAAAAACAGAGCGGTCTCCCCTTCCCTCATTTTGGGGGCAAGGGGCCGGGGGATGGGGGGCTTTACCCGGTGCGCAAGTGCATAACACGCTCTAGCGCCCGCTCAAGCTCCAGCTCGTCACGCAGCGGGATTCCGTCCAGCCCGACCGCCGGGATGTCCGGCTTGAGCTGCCGTGCGGCGTTGAGCGCGCCCGGTCGCAGCGCCACCAGCCGGAAACCGCGCCGCTGGTAAAAGCGCAGCGCGGGCGTGTTGTCGTTGGTCGTAATCAGGAACACACGCTGGCAGCCCGCCGCGCGAGCCGTGTCCATAACTGCTTCCAGCAGCGCCGTTCCGATCCCGGCGCCCTCGACCAGGCTGTTTAACGACATGACCTCGCATTCCGCGCCGTCCAGCCGGTAGATTGCCAGGCCTGCTCGCGCGCCTTCGAGCCACGCAACCGCGCCGGGAAAAGCGCGCATATCGTACAGCACCCCGCGAGAAACCATCGTCAGCCCGCCCCACTCGCGCTCGATCAGGGCGTGCGCCCAGACGAGATCCTCGCCGCTCAACGGGTGGATGATCACCTGCCCGACCACCGGCTAGGGCTGCTCCCCGGAGTCATCCACCACGCTGTCGTT
This sequence comes from Anaerolineae bacterium, assembly GCA_020848665.1. Taxonomy (GTDB): domain Bacteria; phylum Chloroflexota; class Anaerolineae; order Aggregatilineales; family Aggregatilineaceae; genus DYGX01. The sequence continues at coordinate 2,296 of JADLHR010000162.1, read as the reverse complement.
TTCGCTGCCGAACGCGCTGCTCAGCGAGAAGCCGCCACCATAGTACCCGCCGACCGCCAGCACCGCCAGCACGCCGAGGATCACCAGGAAGGTGCTCCACCCTTCGGGGCTGGGCGCGGCTTTTGGCGGCTCGATGCTCCACGACGCGACGTAGGTTTCGAGGTCTTCCAGGTCGCTCGCGCTCAACGGACCACCGGCTTCGGGGCCGAAGCCAGGCATCGTTGGGCCGCCAGCGCCCGCGCTGACCACCTGGCGGAACGTCTCGCGGTTATACGCGAAGCCGGGGAAATTCGGCGGGACGCGCCCACGCCCTTCCGCCCCATGGCAGCCGTAGCAGGACGTGGCATACAGCGCCGCCCCGCGCTGGACATCGCCGAAATAGTCGGGGACCTGCTCAACCTTGGGGTGCAGATTAGGCGCGGGCAGCGGCGGCACGTCGCCGGTTTCCCAGGTCGCCATGTAGGCGATCACCTGATCAAGCCGCGCTTCGCTCAGCGGACCGCCCGCAGCCTGCGCATAGGCCGGCATCGCCACGCCGTCGCCGGGGGCGGAGTCGCGCCCCTGGGCGATCACGTCACGAGCCGTCGCGGCGTCAAACTCAATCGCCTGGAAGGCCGGACCCTCGGCGATCGCCTCGCCATGTGGCCCATGGCACGCCTGGCAGAACTCCGCGTAGATCGCGGCGCCATAGCGAGCCGCCTGGCCGTCGCCAGCTTGCGCCAGCGCCGGGGATACCGCACCGATCAGAGCCAGCGCCAGCGCCGAAAAGATCAGCGCCAGCAAAATCGCCCAGAAGGGAAGCCCGTGTTTCATCCATCACCTCCTGTTTGGCCCGTCCGCGAGCTATTATACTCCACACGGCAGCGCGGGAGAAAATTGAACGTATCGCTTCCGCCTGCTATCGTAGAGAGCGCGTAGAGAGAGATCGTAGAGTAGTGAGGATGGTCTGGCATGGCAACGGAAAAACTGGCGTTTGTGTGCGACGACAGCGCAGCGATCAGCGCCCATTTCGGACGCGCGCCGCTCGTCGTCGTGGTGACGCTTGAAGACGGGCGCGAGGTCGCCCGCGAGGAGCGCATCAAAGAGCGCCCCGGCGCGGTTCACCTGCACGAGGAAGGGCACTCGCACGAGCACGACCACACGCATCACCACCATGATCACGGCGAGAAGTTCCGCGCACTGGCCGATTGCGACGTGCTGATTGTGCGCGGCGCGGGCAGCCCGGTGATCGCGCACGCCGAAGCATTGGGAATGCGCACCTACCTCGTCGGCGAGAAGACGGTGGACGAGGCGCTGGCTGCTTATCAGAGCGGCACGCTGCGCAGCGATCCGCGCCGCATTCACCGGCACTAGCGCAGCCCGATGCCTTTTGTCCCGCACGAAAATCGCCACGCCGCACAGGGCGTGGCGAGTGCGTTTTCAGCGCGGCCAGCGAACGAGCTAGACGCCGCCGATCTCGCTGTAACGCTTCCACGAGTCCGGCCCGCTGCCCATCTCCAGCACCAGATAGCTGGTGCGCGGCGTCTTTGGCTCCCACAGCATCCGCAGACCGGCCTCACCCGGCAGGCGGTTGCTTTTGCGGTGGTTGCAGGCGAAGCACGCGCAGGCCGTGTTCGACCACGTATTCTTGCCCCCGCGTGAGAGCGGCAGAATATGGTCAACCGTCAGATCGCGGCGCGCCAGCGTCCGGCCCCGCACCACATCCCCGACCGTCGCGCCGCAGTAGACGCAGGTGTAATGATCGCGGGCAAGCACGCCCTGGCGGCTCCAGTGCGCGTGGCGGCGCGGGACGTTGATAAAGTGGCGCAGGGCGATCACCGACGGAACGGGGAAGACCGAGCGCACGGTGCGCAGGAATCGCCCCGTTTCCTCGACCATGATCGCCTTGCCGCCGAGCAGCAAATTGATCGCGCGGGGGATACTGATCACGGTCAGCGGTTCCCACGTGCCGCCGTTGAGCAGAAGAACGTGCCCTTCAACCATCGGTACAATCCTGCTACTACTCGTACACGCCGGGTGTGAGGCTGCGGCTGCCTCTAATTATATCTTTTTTCACAGAGTATGGCGCACCTTTTTTGGCTGCTGATTACCACTTTGTTTCCTGCACGATATAAGCGCCGGCAAAAACGCCGCCTTATTCGGCGGCGCTCAGGGTCAGCTCATAGTCGAGGTTCTGCGTCTCGCGGCTGCGCGGGCGCTGCACCGTGACGCGGTAAGTGCCCTCGGCGGGCAAAGTGAACTCGGCCAGCGACGCCACGCCATTTTCCGAGGGCGCGCTGATCGCCAGCCGCTGCTG
>JADLHR010000161.1 GCA_020848665.1 Anaerolineae bacterium | reverse complement strand
GGTAAAGCCCCCCATCCCCCGGCCCCTTGCCCCCAAAATGAGGGAAGGGGAGTCCGCTCTGTTTTTTTCCTTCCCTCGCTCTGGGGGAAGGAAAGCCGACCGCAGGTCGGAAGGATGGGGGGGTGGCTTGGAAACCAGACCATGAAGTGCATAACAGCCTCTAGAGGCCGAGGTCCCTGGTCAGCTCCGTATAGTGCAGGTGCTCGGCCAGCATCGCCTGGAAGCGGCCCAGTTTTTCGGGCTGACCGAGGCTGGTGCGGCCAAACAGGCTTTCAAGCTGCTCGACAGTTTCCAGGGTGCTTTCGGGCACGAGCAGCACGGCGACGTTCATTTCCTCAGCGCGCTTGACGATCGTCGCGGTCGGCTGGAGGTTGCCGGTCAGCAGCAGGCAGGTGGTCGAGGTTTCGAGCGCCGCCGCCTGGATGTCCGTCCGGTCGCCGCCGGTAATCACGGCCTTGTTCAGCAGGCGCCGGAAGCGCGGCATGGCCGCCTCGACCGACATCGCGCCGACGCTCATGTGCTCGATCAGCCGCTCGCGCAGGTGCGCGCCGGTCAGAACCTTCGCCTTAAGCTGGTCGATCACTTCGCCCACGCTCAGCGCGCGCAGATACGGGTCGTAGGGCAGCACGCCGTAGACCTTGATGCCCTGCTTCTCGAGGAAGGGCACGGCGCGCTCGCGGACGTAGTTCAGGTCTTCGCGTGGGACGGCGTTGATCACGACGCCGATCAGGTGGTCGCCCAGGCGCCGCTGGGCAGCCAGCGCGTCGTCGAGCACGCACATCCCCGACATACATTCCTCGCCATGAAAACTGACGACGCTCAGCGCGGGGACGTTGAGGCGCTCGATCACGTTGATTGTGTTGACGCCGACAGCGTAGCCCTCGCGCATACTCGCCCCGCCTTCCATGATCAGCACGTCATGGTCTTCGCCGGCCTGCTGATACGCCTCTTCGATCTCGCCCAGAAAGTCGCGCTCCGTCGTGCCGGCCATCACGCCGCCCAGCAGTTCCGAGGTGATCACGACCGGCGACAGCTCCCAGGGGGGAGTCTCCAGCCCCAGAGTACGGCGCACAAAGTCGGCGTCCTCATCGATCACCCGCCCGCCAACTTCATGCGGCTGCGTGCTGACCGGCTTCAAATAGTTGACCTTCAGGCCGGCGGCCTGCATGCGCAGCCCCAACCCAAGACTCAACGCGGTCTTACCGGAATAGGTGCTGACTGAGGTTACGTACACACTTTTCATGCTAATTGCCCTTTTCCGTTTAAGTGCTGCGAAGGAAGCACATTCTGCTCGATAGCTCTGCTCGGTCGTTCTCTGAATAGCTTACGTCAGGACGCGCATTCTGTCATGCGACGGCGCTCAGTCCTTGAGCACCAGCCGCATATCGAGCGTAATCGCGCCGCGCCCTTCTTCGTAGACCATCAGCGGGTTGATGTCCATCTCGACAATTTCCGGGAAGTCGGTGACAAGCTGGCTGATGCGCAACAGCGTTTCGGCCAGGGCGTCCTTATCGACCGGTGGACGCCCGCGCACGCCGCGCAGCAGCGCCGCCGCGCGGATTTCGTCCAGCATCTCATAGGCATCCTGCTTCCCGAACGGCGCCACGCGGAATGTTACGTCCTTCAGCACCTCGACCAGCACGCCGCCCAGGCCAAACGTCACCAACGGGCCGAACTGCGGGTCGCGGTTCATCCCGACCAGCACCTCGACGCCGTCCATGCTAACCATCTCCTGCACCAGGCAGCCCCAGATACGAGCATCCGGCACATAACGCTGCGCGCGGTACACGATCAGGTCAAAAGCGTCGCGCACATCCTGCGCACTGCGCAAACCGACCCTCACGCCGCCCACATCCGTCTTGTGCAGAATGTCCGGGCTGGCGATCTTCAGCACGACCGGATAGCCGATCCGGTTGGCGGCCTCGACTGCTTCGTCGGCAGTAGCGGCCAGCTCATTTGCCGGAAGACGCAGGCCGTATGCTTCGGCCACGCGGCGGGCTTCCGCCTCACCGACGGTCACGCGGCCCTCGGCGCGCACCTGATCGAAGACCTGCTTGACGGTCGCGCGATCGACGGTGTATGTAACATATTCCGGGTCGGGCCGGTCGCGCAGTATGCGGTAATCACGCATGGCAGCGAACGCGGCGCCCGCCTGTTCCGGAAACTTGTAGTTGGGGATATTGTAGCTGGCAAGCACATCCACGCCTGGCTTGATGCGCGCCTCGCCCATGAAGACGCCGAGAATCGGCTTGTCGAGCCTCTGCGACAGTTTGCCGACCGCGTTCGCCGTCTCTGCGATCTCGGTCATGGCCTGAGGCGTCACGATGCACAGCATCCCATCGACGTTCGGGTCTTGCGCGACAATCTCAATTGCCTTCGCGTAGCGGTCGCTGCGCGCGTCACCGAGCACATCCACCGGGTTAGCCGCGCTGGCCGCGTCTGGCAGGAACTCCTCCAGCTTGTGAATCGTCTCAACTTCCAGCCGCGCCAGTTGCAGGCCGCGCCGCTCCAGCGTGTCGGTCGCCAGGATACCCGGCCCTCCGGCGTTGGTGATAATCGCGATCCGGTCGCCTTGCAACAGCGGCTGGTAGGCAAAGGCGCGCGCGTTGTCGAACAACTCTTGCAGCGTGCTCATCCGCAGCACGCCCGCCTGGTAAAACGCGGCGTCGTATGCCTGCTCCGACCCCGCCAGCGAGCCGGTGTGGCTCGACACGGCGCGCGACCCGGCTTCAGTCACGCCGCTTTTCAGCACCAGGATCGGCTTCTTGCGGCTGACCTCGCGCCCGATGCGGATGTACTCTTTGCCGTTCGGCACACCCTCGATATAGGACAGAATCACGTTGCTCTCCGGGTCATCTGCCCAGGCGAGCATCAGATCATTTTCGCTGATATCAGCCTTGTTGCCGAGGCTGACGAACTTGCTGAATCCCAGGTCCTGCTCGGCCAGCGCCCAGTCGAGGATCGCGGTTTGCAGCGCGCCAGACTGCGACATAAAGGCGATGCTGCCGCGCGGCGGCGTCCCGGCGGCGAAGGTGGCGTTGATCGGCGTGTACGTGTCGATGATTCCCAGCACGTTCGGGCCGATGATGCGCATCCCGTATTCTTTGGCAATCTGGATGACTTCCCGCTCGCGCTCGATCCCCTCGTGGCCGGACTCGCGGAACCCGGCGGTGATAATCACCACCGCCGGAATCCCCTTTTCGCCGCACTCGCGCAGCGCGCTCGGCACGATCTGGTACGGGATTACCATCACGGCCAGGTCCGGCACCAGGGGGGTATCCAGAACCGACGGATAGGCTTTATGTCCGTAGATCTCGCTGGCTTTGGGGTTGATCGGGTAGATCGCGCCCTTGTAGCCGGACTCGATCACGTTGGCGAGCACGGTGTACCCGAGCTTGCCCGGTTCGGTGCTCGCTCCGATGATGGCGACAGCCTTTGGTTTGAAGAATGATTCAAGCATACAAGCTCCCGGAGGCACAACTAAGCTAATCTGACGATTAGCGTAACGCAAGCTAAGCGCAGTGGAGTTACAGCGTAGGGCGGACCCGCAGCAGCGGGCCGCCGCGCTGCCAGTCAGAGCCGCGCGCTGGAATAGAGGCGGCGAGGTGAAGTTCGCCAGCCGGCTCCGGCCACGCGCGATTATAACCTCACGCCTTGAACGCGCTACCGAGGGAAGTCACGCCGCAGACAGCCGAATTACATTCCCCCTGACACGGTGTCCGGCCTGCGGTATAATACTGCCGAATATAGCACATATCGATGAAAGAAATTGGGCCAGCCGTGCCCGGC
>JADLHR010000160.1 GCA_020848665.1 Anaerolineae bacterium | reverse complement strand
GGCAGGCGTCAGCCTTTGCCCGCTTTGATGTCGAACGCCAGCCCCTTCTTGCCGGCGTCGATTCTGACGTGCGTGCCGGGCTGCGGATTCTCCTTAAGCAGATAGTCCGCGAGCTGATCGCGCACACTGCGCTGGATAATGCGCCGCAGCGGGCGCGCGCCCCACTCCGGGTGATCGTTCTGCGCCAGCAGCCAGCGCTTGGCCTTGTCCGAGAAGTCGAGCGTCAGGCCACGCTCGGCGGCGAGCTTATTTTCCTGCTTAAGCATCAGTTCCAGAATCTGCGCCAGATGCTCGTCGCTGAGCGGGTGGAAGATCACAATCTCGTCGAGACGATTGAGGAATTCCGGACGGAAGGCTTCGCGCACCTGGGCCATGACATCGTCGCGCGTTTCGTCGTCGATGACGGTCGTCTCCAATGCGTGCGCCCCCACGTTGCTGGTCATGATAATCACCGCCTCGGTAAAGCGCGCGACGTTGCCCTGCCCGTCCGTCAGGCGGCCCTCCTCCATGACCTGAAGCAGCACGTCGAGCACGCGGCGGTGCGCCTTTTCGACCTCGTCGAACACAACGACGATATACGGCTGCTCGCGCACGCGGTCGGTGAGCTGCCCGCCGCCCTCGTAGCCGACATAGCCCGGCGGCGCGCCGATTAACCGGCTGACGCTGTTCTCGTCCATATACTCGGACATGTCGATTTGCAGCATAGCGTCTTCGCTGCCAAACATGAACTCGGCCAGCGCCTTCGCCAGCTCCGTCTTGCCGACACCGGTCGGTCCCAGAAACAGGAATGAGCCGATTGGACGCCGGGGGTCTTTCAGGCCGACGCGCGCTGTCTTGACCGCCCGGCTGAGCGCGATCACGGCTTCGTCCTGGCCGATGATACGCTCGTGCAGGTGCTCGACCATACTGGCGTACTTGGTGCGCTCGTCCTGGCCGAGCTTGCTGACGGGGATGCCGGTGATCTGCGCGGCGGCGAGCGTCACGTCTTCGGCATCGAGCACGGTATCGACCTTCTCGCGCCCGAAACCCAGGTGCGACTGGTCGCTCAGGCTGACCAGCGATGCGGCGCGATGCAGCAGGTGCTCGGCGCTGAGCGGCAGCGGCGTGCCGCTCATGTAGCGCCGCGCCAGACTCGCCGCCACGCGCAGCGACTCCGGTGCAATCTCGATCTCATAGTCGGCGGCCAGGTGCGGCGCGATCACGTCCAGGATCTCGCCCGTTTCGTCCGCGTCCGGCGCTGGTACGCTGAGCAGCTGCGTGTTCTCCGCGATCGCCGGAATGGCGCGCAGCCGCTCGTCCCACAGCGCCTGAGTCGTGCTGCCGATGATCACCGGGTCGCCGCCCAGGAAGGTTTTTTGGAGCAGCGGCGCGGCCTTCGGAAACTCCGCCTTAAGCTGCCCGCCGAAGAAGCGGTGAACATGCGGCACGAACAGAATCCCGCCGCGCGCCCTGTTCAGCCCGCTTTGGATCGCGCTGACCGGGTCGTCGAGCAGCGCGCGCTCGTCCACCTGAACCAGGTTGCGAATACCGATCGGCCCTTTGTCCTCGGCGATCAGCAGCGCCAAGCTGTAGGCCAGCGTGCGCTTGCCGACCCCGTCCGGGCCGATCAGCACGACGTGGCGGCTGACAGTCTGGCCGAGCATCTGGATCAGGTCACGCAGCAGGTCCTCACGGAAATACACCGCGCGCAGCATCCCGGTCCGCGCAGCGGCCACCATATCGCTGCTGGCGCCGGTGTCGGTGCGGCGGATAACGGTCGTGCTGGTGGCGGATGTGGTCAAAACCTCGCGCAGCGCGCCCTTCGTGATGCCAAACTGGGTCAGAATGCCAGCGGTGCCAACTTCGCGCTCGGTCATAACGCTGAGCAGATGATCGGTGTCGATGGTGCTCTGGTTAAGCGCCTGGGCGACGCTCAGCGCCTCGTCAAGCGCGATGACCATCGAGCGGCTGAGATCGACCGCTTTCTTGCCGGCGGCAAGGAACTTGAGGTCCCCACTGAGATCGCGGCGGCTTTGCACCGCCAGCTTGACCTGGCGCTCCAGCCGGTCGAGGTCCGCCCCGCGCTTCTCCGCGAAATAGCTGAATACCCGCGCAGCGGCGGTGTCCTTCGCGCGCAGCAGCGCCAGCAGCGCCGCCTCCGGCGTCAGCAGCGTCTTACCGTAGGCCGTCACGATGTCGGCGGCGTCATCCATCACTGCCTGCGTGTCTTTCGCCAGCAGGTTCGGGTTCAGATTTCCCATAGCTTAATCCTGGCGTCGGTCGTTCTGGTGAAGTCACCCTCCAAAGGTACTTCGAAACGAGCGCGGAAACAACCTCCATTCGTCATGTCGCGGGTTCGTATCCGTCATCGGAAAGGATCGAAAAGCGCCCCATGAGCAGGCACATGAGGCGCCGGATTCACGATCCCGCACATAAGCGCGCGAGGCCGCTACGAGGTTTCCGCCAGCCGGTAGCCAATCCCGCGCACGTTGACGATAATGTTCGGGTTCTGGCCGGACGATTTGAGTTTGCGCCGCAGGTTGCTGACGTGCGGGCGAATGACCTCGCGCGCCTCGTGCTCTTCGAGGCCATAGCCGCGCACCTCGCGCACCAGCTCCGAGCAGGGCACAACGCGCCCGCGATGCGCCGCCAGATAGAGCAGCAGGTCGAATTCAGTGGGCGTCAGGTCGATCGGCTCGTCGCCAACTGAAATCTGATAGCGTCCGGGGTAAATCGTCAGCGGCCCGATGGTCATCGTCGTCACCGGGGTGACGACCGGTGTGCTGCTGGCTGGCAGCTTGGCCGGGCGCGTTTCGGATTTCTCGATCTCGATCTGCTCGCCGGTAAGCTGCTCGACATTCTCGCGGATCGACCGCAGCAGCGCGCGGCGGTTGCGCAGGTTCTGCGCGCGCTCGATGCCCTTCGCCACGCTGGTGCG
>JADLHR010000159.1 GCA_020848665.1 Anaerolineae bacterium | reverse complement strand
GCGAGCTGCCCGTGCCCGTCGGTGTACTCAAACGTGATCTGCGACGGCGCGGCGGCCTGATGGCGCTCTTTGCGCTCGGTTCGCACGAAGTTCGGCTGCGCGCTCGTCATCCAGCGCGCCAGATCGTAGTCGTAGCGCACGGTCGGGTCATCGAGCGTGTCACCCAGGCCCGCGCCATCCGGACCGGCGATCGCCAGCGCGCGGACGATCCCCAATTCGTCAGCGGCGATGCGCGTCACGTTGAGGTTCGGCCCGGTCTCGGCCACCGGCGCCAGCAGCCGCGCGTCGTTCTCGTACTGCGACACGTTGCCCGCGAAATCGGTCCGCGCCGCGATCAGCAGATGATTGGCGTCGTAGGTTACGCTGGCGGCATCGCCGAAGGGGTTGATCTGGCGCACCGCCAGCAAAAACGGCGTACCGTACTCTACCCGGTCAGACGGCTGCCACCAGTTGGCGTCGCCTTCGCTGTGAATATAGGCGCCTTCGATCATGCGCGCGCCGTCCACGTCCGCCCCATAGATCGCAGCCAGCAGCCCCGGCGTAAACGCCAGCCGCAGCGACTGGCGCACCAGCCCGCGCACCTGGATCGTGCCGAGCGGCAGCGCGGCGGTCCCGGCGTCGGCAGCGAACAGCGTGCGCGTGTGCTCCACCAGGCGGCGCTGCGGCGAGCCATCGGGCGCGGCTTCGTAGGCGAGATCGGTAGCAGCTTCGGCGGCGGCGCGCAGCGTCTCGCGCGTGTAGATCACGCCCGCTGGATCAACGCCGGTCAGCTCGTAGCTGCGCACCTCAAATGGGACGCGCAGACGATAGGCGGTAGCTGTCTCGACATCGTTGGTATATCCGGTCACGGTGTAGAGCACACTGCGCCGGTTTTGATCGGCCTGGACCTCCGGCGGCAAGGCGGGGTCATCTGCGCCGCGCCCGTAGGCGGCGCTCGCCGCCTGCGTAACGTTGCCGAATTCGTCCACCGCCAGCGTCAGCGAGTGGGTAATGCGTGGCTCGGCGGTCCCCCGCTCGTCGTGCACGGTCAGCGCCTCAGCCTGCGTCACCAGGAAGACAGCGTAGCGGTTGGCGCCGCGCGGCTGCACCCGGTCGATGCGATAGGTCGTCTGTGCGCTGGAATACGGCTGCCCGGCTTCGGGCGCGCCATCCTGCGCATAGATTTCCTGGCGGAGCACGCGGCCCTTGCAGGCGCGCGCCGCCTCGCGTAATTCGTCGGGCGAGAGATCGGCAGGCAGCGCCGGGTCCGGCAGGCGCACGCCGGTCGGATCGGGATGCGCCTCGGCGGTGTAGGCGCTGATCAGGCGCTCGTGGTCCAGCAGCGCGCCGGTGTGGGTCCAGGTGCGCGTCAGGACCGGCGGTTGATGCAGGCGTTCGTCAACGACATTATCGGCGTCGCGCCGCACCCAGCGCGCAAAGCTCTCACCATCAAGCCGGTCCACCCGTCCAAAGCCGCGAAACTCGCGCTCGGCGGTATCGTAATAGCCGTGATGGTAGCTGTACGTGGTAACCAGCTCCCTTTCGGTCACGTCGTCACGCGTCGTGACGCGCTCGACGACCTGGACCGGGAACGGCAGCCGCGTCGCCCAGGGCGCGCCCGCCGACTGGTCCGCCAGGTAGAAGCGGGTCGAGGGCGCGTAGGCGATCGACACGCGCTTGCCCATGTTGTTGCGGTGCTCGGTCATCAGATAGGGCTTGCGGCTGCCCATCAGGTCGATGTAGCGCACCGGTGCAGGCGCGCCGGCGGGTGCGGGAGACGACCAGACCAGACAGATCGTCCCGGTCCCAAGCAGGTCGGCGGTCTGCGCGCCAGACAGCCCGTCCACAGCGGGAAAGGTCGCGATCAGACGCGGGGCGGCGCTCCAGGCGTTGCCGCTCTGGTTGAGCCAGACGCGGCAGCCGTCCGGCCCGAAATACAGCGCGTCTGTCGCGCCGGAGCCGTCCACGTCTGCCAGCCGCAGCCAGCGCGGATCAAAGCGATCGGGCGCGTCGAAGATCGGCGCGCGGCCCATCGCCACCTTCGCGCCGAAGCGCCCGTAGCCCAGGTTCGGCCAGTAGCACAGGTCGCCGTTGCGCACGCGCACAATATCCACCAGCCCGTCGCCATTCATGTCGGCCAGGTGAATCGACTGCTCGGCATCCGCGAAAATCACCGCCGGACCAGCGTCCTCATCCATTGTCCGCTGCACGAAGCGCGATGCGCTCCAGCCCGCTTCGCCCAGGCCCGGATACCAGACCAGCGCCTGGTCCTCGGTGATCAGCAGATCGGCGCTTCCGTCGCCGGTCACGTCCAGCAGCCGGACATTAGGATCGTCGAGAGCAACGGTAGGCAGCGAGGTGAACGGGCGAAACGGCTCCCATTCGCCACCCTGCGCCAATGCGAAGAAGCCGCGCGGCTCGGCGCTCAGGCTGACCAGCGCGCGCGTGCCGTCGCCGCGCACGTCCTGAATCTGCACCACGCTGTCCAGCCCGAAGAACGAGGGCTTCGGCGCGACCAGCCGCGCCGGGGCAAACGCGCCCTCGCCCAGGTTGCGCTTGTAGAACCAGCCAGTCCCTTGCTCGCTGAGGACGCCCGCCAGCCCCTCGCCGAACAGGTCCACCAACTGAGCTTCGCGCCCGTCGATCCCAGCGGGGATTTCGCCGGGGTCAAGCGCGCGGACGGTCTCGTCCCAGGTGTGCGGCTGGTAGGTAAACGCCATCGGCGGCAGCGCCCGGCAGATGTAGCCGCCGCCGTTGCGCAGATAGCCGTGCGCCGTGATCGCGATCAGCAGCGAGAAGCCGGGCGCGTCGTCATAGGTCAGATCGAGCGAGCGCACCAGGTCCAGCGTCTCGAAATGGTGAAAGAGCAGCACGCGCCGGCAGCGCCGGTAGACGCGCAGGTCGAACCCGGCCCGGTACCACGAAAACGGGTCAGGACGGACGCTCCACGCCCCGGCGTCGTCGGGCTGCGGATCGGCGTCGTAGCGAAACTGGCCGTCGCCCAGCTCGACCAGTGGCTCGACATGATCGTGCTCTCCATAATCGAAGACAAGCTGGAACATGAAATCGTCCGCGCCGGGCAGCGCCGCGCCGAAAGCGTAGGGCGTGCGGTTGCCGTACAGCGCGCGCTTGAGATAGCGTCCGCCGATACCGGATCGCCCGTCGAGCCGGTGCTGCTCGCCAGGCGCGCTCAGGACGCCGGTCAGGTCTTCGGCTTTGTGCTCATAGCGGATGCAGTTGCCCCGGTCGTCGTAGCTCAATTCCAGCAGCCAGCGGAAGACGCGCGCCGGGTCCGCCGGGTCGCTGACGCGCGCGACAGGCGTGCGTCCGAAGATGCTGGTCACGTTCTGCGGCGTGGTGCTGCGCCAGTGGACCTCACCCGTCTGCGCGTGCTCCCAGCGCTCGATGCGCGCAAAGCCGCCTTCGATGCGCGGGCGGTAGCGGCGTACAAGGTGCGGCGCGCCGCTCTCGTCGTCGCGCAAAGACTCAACCGGATCGCCGCCGCCATCGAGCGCGGGCACCAGGTCATCCAACCCGGCCAGCACAAAAGTATCGCTGGCGTGCGCGTCGTCATACTGTGGCAGCTCGCGCTCGGTCTTGCGGCCAATCGAGGGGATTTCGACGCTCCAGCCGAGGCCAAACGGCCCATTCCCCGCGCCGGAATTGTAAGCCAGCGACAGCGCGGGTTGGAAGCCGCCGCGCCCCGCCGCGATCGGCAGCGGAACCTGAAAGCTTGCGGCGCCGTTCATGGCGCTGACTTCCAGGCGCTCCTCGACGCTGCGGAGCGCCCCGCCGCCTTGCGGCAGCGACACCGCAGGGAGCATGAAACGCGAATCTGAGCGCGCGGGTTGATCGGATGCGCTGGCGGGGGATGGCTGCGAAGCCGGTCCGGCAGGTTGCGGGAACATAACAAACCCCTTCTGCTGGCGGACGATGCAGGGCTGGGTGGCGGATAGGGCAGGACCGGTGGCCCGGTCAAAGTGTGTTCGATCTATTAGTTCTATTCAGTTATGAAGGCTGCACACGGCGATTTATCACACCACACGCGGACAAGTTGGGGGTATACAGGTAGAAGAAAGCGAAGCAGAATGTTGAAACTGCGCGGCTATCCCTGCATCAGCAGCCAGCGGTTGCTGTCAAGCGAAGCCGCATAACGCAGGGGCACGATCACGCCGCCGATCAGCGCGGCGCAAGACTGATCGGCAGCGCCAGCTACCAGTACAACTGCTGGAGCAGCGCTTGGGAAAGATACCACACTATCCCTGCGGCGAAATGCAGCCCAAGCGTGCCAACGCACAGCGCGCTGCGCCACGTCAGGCGGCGATCCTGCGCCAACACCTGTTGCACAGAGAAGCGCACGCTGAACACAAACAAGATGAACAGCGCGACCTGTGCGCCCCAGAAGAAGTTGCCATCACCGGGCATCCCTTCCTC
>JADLHR010000158.1 GCA_020848665.1 Anaerolineae bacterium | reverse complement strand
CCTGGACAGCCATCGTCGGGATGCGTAACCGCCTGATTCACGCCTATTTTGACGTGGACCATGACCGGCTTTGGGCGACGGTTAAGCACGCTCTACCTGACCTTATCGCTCAGATTGAGGCGATGCTAGCAACCGGAGAGTAGCCCTCACGCTGAACTAGCGGTTTTGCTCCGCGATCAGGCGCAGGCCGTCGAGCGTCAGCCAGGGATCGACTTCGTCGAAGCAATCAGTGTGCGGCTGGAGCACGATGGAGAGGCCGCCGGTCGCGATCACGCGCGCGCCGCCCAGCTCGCGCTTCATGCGCGCCACCAGCCCCTCGACCAGCGCGATATGCCCCAGCACCAGGCCCGCCTGCATGGCATGGATCGTATTGCGCCCGATGACCGAAGGGGGTGGCACTAGCTCGATCTGTGGAAGCTGCGCCGTGCGCCCGACCAGCGCATCAGCGGTGGTCGTCAGCCCCGCCGCAATCGCCACGCCGCGCAGCTCGCCGGGCGCCGCGACCGCCGTCAGCGTCGTGGCCGTGCCGAAGTCGATCACGATACAGTTACCCCGCGCTCGCCCGTACCCGGCGACGGCATTGGCGATCAGATCGGTGCCGACGCGCTCCGGCTGGTCGGTCACGATCTTGATCCCGGTGTCGATCGCGCTGCTGACCAGGATCGGCGGGTGACCGGTGCGGCTGGCGATCATCTCCGCGATCCCGCGTGTGAGCTGCGGGACGACGCTGCTGAGCACTGTGCGCCCGATATCAGGCAGGCTCAGCCCGGCCTCGCTCAGAAAATCGCGGAACAACACCGCGTATTCGTCCGGCATCCGCTGGCGCACCGTCTGCACCCGCCAGTGATGCGCCCAGGTCTGCCCGTCATGCACGCCGATCACGATGTTGGTGTTGCCGATGTCGATCGCCAGCAACATACGCGCGTTCCCTCCGAACTTCTGCCTTTTTCCAGTTCGCGGATACCATTATAGGGACGGTTCGCGCTCAGACGCGAAAAGTGGAGCGGCGCGGCAGACCGTCTGCTCGCTGATCTCACCCCTTCTGAAAGGCGGCGCTCGATGGCGAATAGCACGCTGACCGCGATTGACGGCATCCGGGTCGGGCACGCGCACAACCTGGAGGGTCCGACCGGCTGCACCGTGATTCTGTGCCCGCCGAACACCGTCGGCGGCGTGGATCAGCGCGGCGGCGCGCCGGGCACGCGCGAGACGGACCTGCTGCGCCCGATGCACCTGGTCCAGCACGTGCACGCCGTGCTGCTGGCAGGCGGCAGCGCCTACGGGCTGGACGCGGCGGGCGGCGTGATGCGCTGGCTGGAAGAACAGGGCGTCGGGTTTGAAACCCCGGCGGCGAAGGTGCCGATTGTCCCGGCGGCGATCATCTTCGACCTGGACGTGGGCAGCGCGCAGCTTCGCCCTGATGCGGCGATGGGTTATCGCGCAGCGCAGGCTGCCAGCGCCGATCCCGTCGCGGAAGGCTGCGCCGGCGCGGGGGCAGGTGCGCGGGTTGGGATGCTGATGGGGCCGCTGCTGGCGACCAAGTCCGGCGTCGGCAGCGCGCTGATCGACCTGGGTGAGGGGCTGCGGGTCGGCGCGCTGATGGTTGTCAACGCAGCGGGCGATGTGATCGGTGAGGATGGCGCGATTCTGGCCGGGGTGCGCCAGCCGCCCGACGGAGAAGGGTTCTTCGGCGCGCTGAACCTGCTGCACGGCGCGGTGAGGCTGGCGCTGCCGGGGGGAGTCTCGAACACGGTGATCGGCGTGGTAGCGACCAATGCGCTGCTGACCAAAGAGGAAGCCAACAAGGTCGCGCAGATGGCGCACGACGGGCTGGCGCGCGCGGTGCAGCCCGCGCACACGCTCCACGACGGCGACACGATTTTCGCGCTGGCAACTGGGACGGCGGGCCGCGCCAACGTCAGCGTGATCGGCGCTTTCGCCGCCGAAGCGGCCAGTCAGGCGATTCGGCGGGCGGTTCGGGCCGCGACGCCGCTGGCAGGGCTGCGAGCCTGGTCGGCGCCGGGGCTGCCCGGCTCGCCCGCGCCCGAAGGCTGAGGGGGCTGCCTTGCAGCGAGCCACGATTCCTGTAATAAAATCTTTACCGCCTTCATAAACTCGCCTCTGTTGGCCTCTTGACAAGGCTTTTCAGGGCATGATATACTGCCGACTAGCCTAAGAAAGGAGTGAACAGCGCAATGTTCAAGATCACCACACTGCTCAACAGCATCCGCGTTCGTCGCGGCGCCGATGGCGTTGCGGTGATGCCTTGTCGTATTGCGCCTGTTCGCTGGTAGGCGGTCTCTCCTGAGATGATCCCAGCCGCGGGCGCGATGCTCGCGGCTTTTTATTGCGGCCCTCCAACCCGGAGTCCGCACACCAGAAGCCGTGAGCACCCAAGCTCGCGGCTTTTTTGTGGCGCGCTACGAAAGACCGCAAAAAGACCCGGTGGAGTGGAATCGGAACAGAGGAATTGAACGATGACGACGCAAGTAAACCAGAAAATCGATAACAAGCGAACGACGGCAACTCTGGCGCGGATTTCGCCGCACGAGCCGGCCCTGGTGGTCGATCGTGTCTACAAGCGTTTCAATGCCGCGTCCGATCCGATCTGGCGGCGGGTGTGGTCCGCGCTGCGCAAGCAGAACGGCCAGAACGGCGTCGCCGATGATACGAACGGCAGCGCCGGTTCCGGCGCGCACGGAGCCGCCCGCAAGGCGCGGCGCGGCAAAGAGCTGGTGACAGCAGTTGATAACGTGTCGTTCACGGTCGAGCGGCGCGAGATCTTCGGTGTGCTGGGACCGAACGGTTCTGGCAAATCGACCCTGATCCGCCTGCTCTCGACGCTGCTGGTGCCAGACGAAGGGCACATCCGGGTCTTCGGGCTGGACGTGGTTAAGGAAGAAATGCAGGTAAAGCGGCTGATCAACCGCGTCTCGGTCGAGGCGGCGTTCTTCAAGAAGCTCAGCCCACGCGAGAACCTGCTCTACGGGGCGCGGCTGTACGGCGTCTCCGGCAAGGAAGCTGACCGCAAGGCGCGCGCGATTCTCAAACGGCTGGGCCTGAAGGACAGCAGCTACAACGCGCCGATGGAAGACATGAGCCGGGGAATGCAGCAGAAGGTCGCCATCGCACGCGCCTTCCTGACGCAGCCGGTCGTGCTGCTGCTCGACGAGCCGACAACCGGGCTGGACCCGCGCTCGAAGCTCGAAGTTCAGGCGTTCGTCAACGAGTTGCGCAACGTGCACGACGCGACGATCCTGATTACAACGCATGACATGAACGAGGCCGACGCGCTCTGCGACCGCATCGCGATCCTCGACGACGGGAAAATTGTGGCGCTCGACACGCCGAAAAACCTGAAGCGGAGTGTTCGGCGCAACGGCCACGAGCCAACGCTGGAAGATGTCTTCATGCAGCTCACCGGCAAGGAGCTGGTCGAGAAAGACGACGTGGAAGACTTCCAGCCTGAGCCAATCCTGGCCGGCTGAGGGGAGGGACAACGATGATCAAAGGTATGCAAATCGAGATGCGCCAGTCGTATGCGTTTATGGCGCGCAACTTCAATCTCGTCAAACGCTACTGGGGTTGGGAAGTGGTCTGGCTCGCGTACTCCATCGCTAACGCGCTGTCGGTGACGTTCATCGGCGCGGGCGCGGGTGTGATCACCGGGCAGGACGGCATCAACACTAACTTCCTGATCACCTATCTGCTGATCGGTACGCTCGTCTGGCATTTTCTGTCGGGCACATTCAACGTCATCAGCGAGATGATCGCCTGGGAGCGCTGGGAGGGTACGATCGAGTACACCCTCATGGCGCCGGTGCGCCGCTACAACCAGATTTTCGGCCAGGCGGCCTTCGCCGTGGTGTACATCCTGCTCTTTACCACAACGATCGGTCTGGTGGTCTCAAGCTTCTTCAATCTGGACCTGAGCGACGCCGACCTGCTGGGTGCGCTGGTGATCCTGCTGGCGGGAAGCCTGTCGTTTGTCGGTATCGGGGTGGTTGCCTCGATCCTGCCGCTGCTCTACCCGGAGCGCGGCGCCCAGATGACCAACATCGTGCAGGCGCTGTTTCTGCTGGTCTCAGGCGTCTACTACCCGGTGAGCGTGCTGCCGGAATGGCTGCAGTTCATCTCGAAGTTCTCGCCGGCGACGTATGTGCTGGCCGGGATGCGCGCCGCGCTGCTGCCCGGCACGTCCGATCAGTCTCTGTGGAGCTACGTGTGGCCCCTACTGTTGATGGGGGTAGTGATGCTCCCGCTGGGCATCCATCTGTTCCAGCGCGCGGAGCGGTATACCAAGCGTACGGGCAAGCTGAAGCGGAACGGATAATCCGCAGCCTGCCCGTCGCGCCTGGGGAAAGTGTCTGACCGTGAATACACTCACGCTTGACAACCAGGTCTGGGTCCGTCATCAGGCGGCATCCTATGTCCGTCGGATGCTCCGGGGCGAAACACCAGGCGCATGGGCACACAACACTGAAACTGAAGTCCAGTTCGCCGTCGCGCAGCTTGGTCTGCGCCCGGGTGACCGGGTGCTCGACCTGGCGTGCGGCTGGGGACGCCACAGCCTGGAGCTGGCGTCTTACAAATTGAACGTCACCGGGCTGGACCTTTCTCACGAGCTGCTGACGCTGGCGCGCTACCACGCACGGCGACGCGGCCTGCACGCCAACTGGGTTGAGGCGGATGTCGCGCATCTGCCGCTGCGCGGCCCGTTCGACGCCGTCGCGCAGTTCTGCGGCAACCTGATCACCTGGTTCGCCGACCGCCACGAAACGCTGAACGCGCTGACGCGGCTGGCGGGGCTGCTCCGGCCTGGCGGGCGGCTGCTGTTCGGGACGGACGACTGGCGGCCAGAGCTGCCGGGACGCTCGCAGCACTGGGACGAGTGGAGCGGCGGCGCGGCGATCTACCGCCAGCGGTTCGACGCGCGGCGGCGCATCGCCGAAATGCAGATGGTGGTCTTTGGCCCCGGCCACGCCCGTGAGGAGTTCTGGCGGCAGACGTGGTGGCCGTCGCACTGCCAGATGGAGGCGCTGTTCGAGCAGGCGGGCCTGGTAGTTCGCGGGCGCTTCAATACCTGCGCGGACGAGCCATACGACCCGGCCCAGGAAGGGCTGGTATACGTGCTGGAGCGCCGCGCCGGTTAACCTGATGAATCAGAGGGGGCGCACGTCGCATGACGTGCGCCCGCCGCATCTCTTTTCCTGAATCTCTGCGAGCGTTCAGGCCCGGGGCGCAGCCTCGCCGAGACCGGGTGAAGGCACGCGCAGCTCGTGCACGGCGCGGCGCGTCATCCAGTCGTCGATCGAGACGCAAATCTCCGCGCCGAGCAGCACGATGATGCCGGTCAGGTAAATCCAGAACATCAAGACGATCATCGTCGCCACCGAGCCGTAGACCAGGTTGTATGACGCCAGGTTGTCCAGGTACCAGGTAAAGAGCCGCTTCGCCATCTCCCACAGCCCGCCGCCGATAAACGCCGCGACCCAGATCGCGTCCCAGCGCACGCGCTGGCGCGGGATGAACCGGTACAGGAAGGCGAAAATCGCGACGCTCAGGCTGAGGGGGATGATAAACGCGCCGAACGAGATCCACGAGCTGCGCTGGTAGAAGAACACGAAATCGAGCAGCACAAACATCACCGTCGCAGCCAGCGACGCGACCAGCAGCACCGAGAGCGCGATCATCATCGCCAGCCCGACCAGGCGCTGGTGCCAGGTGTTGCGCGGGTTTTCGTCGCGGAAGGTACGGCTCAGCGCCGACGAGAGGCTGGAGAACAACCCCAGCGACGACCACAGCAGCGAAACGCCCGCCACCAGCCCGAACGAGCCGCGCTGCTCCAGCGCCAGGGCAATATTCTCTTGCAGGAAATTGGCCGCATTGACCGGCAGGAACAGGCGCAATATGCTGTCGATCTGGTTGCGCGCCGCCGCCGGGCCGAGCGCGGTGCCGATCACGATAATCACCAGCAGCAGCAGCGGAAAGAGCGAGAAGGTGGCGTAATAGGACAGCGCCGCCGCTTCGCGCGTGCCATGCTTCGAGAAGCGCACAATCGCCTGCCACATGTGCGACAGCAGCCCGTCGGTCATTGCGTTGGCGAGAATCCACCAGCGCTGATAAAAGCGCAGCGCGTGCGGAGCCTGTTTCTTGACGGGCGATTTCACGGGCGCCTCGTACTATTCCTCGGCGGTTGAT
>JADLHR010000157.1 GCA_020848665.1 Anaerolineae bacterium | reverse complement strand
CTTTCACCTGATGCGATCGTAACGCTGCGGCGCGGGGCGTGCCAGCGCCGATTTCGGTCTGCGCGCGGCAACCTGCTATAATGGCGAGCGCAGCCGCAGGCCGACACCGCCTGAATTGTTACCTGTTTCTTCCGAACCACCGTTGTGAGCGCTCATGAATCTGGACCTGCTCGTGCGATGCAGCCATGACCTGCTGGGCCTCGACCTGCCCACCGACGCTCAGCGCGCGCTCAGCATCTACGCCGACGAGCTGCTCGAATGGAATGAGAAGTTCAACCTGACCGCGATCACCGCGCCGGAGGAGATCGAGATGCGCCATTTTCTCGATTCGCTCTCGGTGCTGCGCGCCATCCCCTTCAAGCCCGGCCTGCGCGTGATCGACGTGGGCGCGGGCGCGGGCTTCCCCGGCCTACCGCTGCGGCTGGTGTTCCCCAGCATCGAACTGACGCTGCTCGAAGCCACCACGAAGAAGACCGCCTTTCTTGAGCATCTGGTCCGGCGTCTGAAACTGGCGAATGTGCAGGTGCTCAACGCGCGCGCCGAGGACGCCGGGCAGGACCCCGCGCACCGCGAAAAATACGATCTCGTGCTGGCCCGCGCTGTGGCGCAGATGCCCGCGCTGGCCGAGTATATGCTGCCGCTCTGCCGGGTGGGAGGCAAATGCGTTGCGTTAAAGGGTGAGAGCGCGGTCCATGAGGCGCGCCAGGCCGAGAACGCGCTGCATCTGCTCGGCGGGCGCGTCGAGAAAGTGATCCCGGTGGAGCTGCCTCAGGTCGCGGAGACGCATTACCTGGTTGTCATCCACAAGAACGCAGCGACCCCGCCCGCTTACCCGCGTCGCGCCGGGATACCGGCCAAAAGGCCATTGCGCTGAGGAAATACAGCGAAAAGCAGCCAAGAACAGTGACAGCAGCGAGCAAGCAATGGGCAGGTGTGGTCGCTGCCCTTAGCTGCCTTTAGCTGTCTTCTGCCACTTTCTGCTGCTTTTCGCTGCTCTTAGCTGCCGTCAACAATCTGTCCCTGGTGGATACGCCAGCGCGTCGCCTTGCCCAGGAACTCCGGCGTGAAGATGTCCGGCTCGGTTGTCGTCAGCAGCACCTGCTCCGCGCCGCTGATGCGCTCCAGCAAATAGGCGCGGCGCGCGGCGTCCAGCTCGGCGATGACCTCGTCCAGCAGCAGGATCGGCCATTCGCCGACCGTGTCGCGCATCCACTCCAGCTCGGCCAGCTTGAGGCTCATGACCGCTGTGCGCACCTGCCCACGCGAGCCGTACAGCCCCAGGTCGCGCGTATTGACCAGCAGGCGCAGCTCGTCGCGCTGCGGGCCGATCAGAGTCATACCGCGCGCGATGTCCTCTCCGCGCCGTTCGTCCAGCGTGCGAGCGTACTGCGCGGTGATGTCAGCGGCTTTCAACTGGCGGTTGAGGTCCAGCCCCAGCACGTCGAAGGAAAGCTGCCCGGTGTTGTTGGCGGTCGGCAGGAAGCTCGGCTGGTAGCTCAGCTCCAGGTCTTCCTCGCCGCCGGACAGGTCACGGTGCATACGCCGCGCCCGCACTTCCAGATCGCGCAGCAGCCGCTGCCGCCCGGCGACCAGCACCCCGCCCGCCTGGGCAAGCTGCTCGTTCCAGTAACCAAGCTCCTCCGGGCGCGCCTCGCCGTCGCCGATCCGCTTGAGCAGCGCGTTGCGCTGCGTCAGCGCCTTCTCGAACGTCGCCAGCGCCTCGCAGTACGGCGGGTCAGTCTGGCAAAGCGTAACGTTCATGTAGCGGCGGCGCTCGGCAGGCGAGCCTTCGACCAGCACCAGGTCCTGCGGCAGAAACATCACGACGTTGATCTTGCCGATCAGGTCCATCACGCGCCGGGGCACGCCGTTGATGCGGATATCCTTTTGCAGGCGGTTGCCGTTCAGCGCGCCCGGCTCCTGCACCAGCGTGACCTCGACACGGCTCAGCGTGCGGCCCGCGCTGATAATCTCGGCCCCGATCTTGGCGAACGACAACAGGTCGCGATCCGCGCTCCAGTTGATGAGCTGGCGGTCAGTCGTGGCGTAGGGCGAGCGCGAGGTTGCCAGGTAATAGATCGCCTCGAGCAGGCTGGTTTTGCCCTGCGCGTTGGAGCCGTGCAGCAGGATCGGGCCAGTCGGCAAGGAGACTTCCAGCCGTGCGTAGTTGCGGAAGTTTTGCAGCGAGAGGTGTTCGATATACATAAAATGCGGCGATCTTGGGCGCTGTGGATACCCCACCAGTATACCTCGAACCGCCGCTCCACCCCACTTTACGCGCACCGCGCCAGGGTCGTTCTCGCTGCTCCAAACCGGCTGAGGGGCGGGGGGATAAGACTCTACGCGCCAAGCTGCGAGCGCAGGTGGACATAGCGCAGCACCTGTTCGCGGGTCAGCACGCCAACCAGTTGATTGCCATCCACAACCGGAAGCTGGGCCACATTCTGCCGGTCCATCGCGCGCAGGGCGTCGAGCAGCTCGGTGCGCGGGCCGACACGTGTCAGCTTGTTCCAGGGGATCATGATCTCGCCGGCCGTCAGCTCGTCCCAGCGGTCGCGCGGAACGGCGGTTACATCGCGCAGCGTGAACATGCCCTCCATCTGATCGCCGCTGCCAACCATGAAGCAGCGCTCGCCCTCGCGCAGCACACGGCTTTCGACCAGCTCGCGCAGCGGCTGCTCGTGGGGGATCAGCAGGCATTCG
>JADLHR010000156.1 GCA_020848665.1 Anaerolineae bacterium | reverse complement strand
TTCCACTTGCGCGACCGGTGGCCGAAGTGGACGCCCGTCTCCAACAGAGCCTTCATGGAGACTGCTGGCATAGTGTACTATCCTCCTGTTCGTGTTTAACGTTCATATCGTTCACCCCCCGCCGCAATCCGGCGCCGCCGGACAACACGAGCGGAGTCCCGATATGTGTTTTTCGAGCCGCCTGGCCTGCGTCTGGCGCGGCGATGAGCGGCCCGGCGGAGCATTGTATCATAGCGCCCAGGCGAGAACAAGGCTCGATTTCAGCCTGCAATCCAGCCTGCAACGCCGTTTCCGGCTCAGGTTTGAAGCGTCAGCTCACCCAGGCCCCAGGTCTCCATCTCCTTCATCACCGCGTAGGCGGTCATATCAAGATGAATCGGCGTGATCGAGACGTAGCCCTGGTCGGTTGCCCATAGATCGGTTCCTTCCTCGGTTACATCGCCAGTCGGCGCGCCGCCGCCGATCCAGTAGTATGGGCGTCCAGATGGATCAAGCCGCTCGACCAGCTCGTCGTTGTACTGGCGCAGGCCCTGGCGCGTGATCTTGAATCCACGTATCGCCTCCAGCGGCAGCGGCGGGATGTTGACGTTCAGCAGGGTCAGCGGCGGCAGGCGCTCGTAAAGCTTAAGCTGCGCCACCTGCCGCGCGACCGTCGCGGCAGCCTCGTACTCCGCGTCCTCCGAGTGATCGCACAGCGAGAACGCGAGCGCCGGCTTGCGCCAGATCACCGCCTCGAACGCTGCTGATACCGTGCCGCTGTAGGTCAGGTCCTGCCCCTGGTTCGGACCGCGATTGATCCCCGAGACAATCAGGTCAATCGGCTCGTCGATGTAGCCGAGCAAAGCGACGGCCACCGAGTCCGAGGGCGAGCCGGAAGTGGAATACGCCGCCACGCCTTCGACCGGGAACTTGATGCGCTTGACGCGCAGCGGCTTGTGCATCGTCTTGCGGTGACCGGTCGCGCTCTGGTTATCCGACGGCGCTACTACCGTCACCTTTCCCAGCGGCAGCATGGCCTGAGCCAGCGCGATAATTCCGGGCGCCATGACCCCGTCGTCGTTCGAAACCAGGATATGCATGTTGCCTCTCTCTTTCTTTGGTGGCACCACAGCGCGGCCATTCTACCGTATCGGCGGAACGCTTCCCACTTCGGTGCGCCCCCGATACGGCTCGTCGCGCAGCAAAAAGCCCCCAACAACGGTCAGGGGCTATCAGGTCAGGAGCCAGCAATTCTGTGGAAGCGTCGCGCAGGCGTCCGGCCTGGTACGATATGGCAGAATGGTGAACCCTTGCCCAGGAGGGTCAGTCTACTCGTCTTCCTCCCAGTCGTCTTCTTCCCACTCGGCTTCTTCGGCCTGGCTGCTCGCGTAATCGAGCGTGGGCGGGCGCAGATCAACCACCTCAAGCAGCGCGTCACACTCCGGGCAGGTAACCGGGTCCCAGACCTCAATCGCGTCACGCAGGCTTACGGACGCTCCACAGGCCGGGCAGCGCGCGCGGAGTTTGCTCTTGGGGCTGCGCTGGCTTTCGGACTTGTTCAGGAGCACATCGTCGTTCATTGGTCGGCCGTCATTCTTCGAGATCAATAGTAGTTCCGCACATTCTCGATCAGGCGTCATTAAGCGACGCCTGGACCCACACAATAGCCATGATATAGCACGGATTACACCCGGTGTCAATGAGCCGGACTGAGGCGAAAATCCCAGCGCTCTATCAGTCGTTTTTTGGTTCGATCCGGATGGTTACAATTGCCGACGACGCACTGTTTCCTGCGGCGTCATACGCCACCGCGTGGATGCGATGCTCACCGGCGGGTCCGACCGGCCAGCGCACGCTGTACGGCCATTCCTCGCTGGCCTCGAACAGCGCCCCGTCCACGTAGAACTCAACATGGCTGACTTGCAGATTGTCCTCCGGCTCTGCCGCGAGCGTTACGTACAGATCGTCCGGCGCAAATGTCGCGCCTTCCTGCGGCGCGGTCAGCGTCACGGAGGGCGGCTGCTGATCGACCGTTACGGTCACATACGCCGTCTCGAGGCTCTTGTCCGACCGCACCATTGTCAGGCGCAGGGTGTAGGCTGCGCCGTCGCTCAGGCCCGATGTGTCCCATTGCCCCAGCGTGATGTCGCGCCCCGTCTCGGTCCCGGCATCGACCAGCGCGGTCCAGACATCTGGCTGCATCCCGGCGCCATACGCCAGTTGGTAGTATGCGAGGTCGTCGTCCACCACCGTCCCGATCACTTCGACCACCCCGCTGACGCGCGCCAGATAGCCCGGCCGGGAAATTGTAACCGGGCTGAGTGGTGAGACGCCGCCTTCTGTATCGTACTGGGTCGGTGGCATCGGCTGGTTGGTGTCGTGCGCCCAGGCGCGCGCCTCCGCCGGGTAGTCAAAATAAGGAACGTTCTCAACGCAGTTAACCGGGGACGACGCGGTCGCCAACCGGTCCGAGCAGGTGTTGACCGCCACCGCGCGCCAGTAGGTATCCGCCTGGACCGGCTGCGTATCGACCCCCGTCTGCGGGTCCACGTAGAACAGCTCGTGGCGCTGCGGGCAGGTGCGCGTCGGCAGCAGACCCGAAACCTGGCAGACCATCCGATCGACGACGGTCGCGGGGCGCGGCCAGGGCTGCACCGGAAGATTATCGCGCGCGTGCGCGTATTCCATAATCGCCTGCCAGATCGGGGCTGCGCCAGTCGAGCCGGTCACGTCGTTCATCGAGTGATTGTTGTTATTGCCCACCCACACACCGGTGACCAGCTGCGGCGTGTAGCCAATCGTCCAGCTATCACGGTTATCATTCGTCGTGCCGGTCTTGACTGCCGCCGGGCGCGATAGGTTCAGCGCGCTGTCCGCGCCAAAGGCCGGCGCACGAGATTCCTCATCCGCCAGGATGTCGGTCATGATGTAGGCCAGCGCCGGTTCCAGGATCAGGCGGCGCTGAAAGGTGCCCGTTTCCTGCCCGTATTCCCACAGCACCGAGCCGTCTGCCGCCTCGATGCGCAGCACCGCGACCGGGTTCAGCGTGCGGAAGCCCGGCGCGGCCTGGTTCTTGCGCACCGGCACCCCGACCATGTGCCCGCCGCCGTTGAAAACGTTGTAAGCATACGTCAGGTCCAGCAGCGAGGTCTCGGCGCTGCCGAGCGCCAGCGCCAGCCCATAGCGTTCCGGCTCATTCAGCGAGTTGATCCCCAGCCGGTGCGCAACCCGCACAATCGGGCCGAGGCCGATCGTGCTGGCAACCTGCACCGGCGGCACATTGTACGAGTTCGCCAGGGCCGAGCGTAAGCTGACCGGCCCGTGATACTGGCGATCGATGTTGACCGGCGTATAGGGCTGCCCACCGTTGTCGAACTCGATCTGCACATCGTAGAGCATGGTGGCGGCGGTAATGCCGTTCGGGTAACCCGGCAGCCGCCCCTGTAGTAAGCCCGCCGTAAAGACAAACGGCTTGAAGACCGAGGCGGGCTGGCGTAGCGCCAGGGCAGCGTTGTAATTCCCATCGATCCCGGTGTTCCAGAAATCGGCGCTGCCGACCATCGCCAGCAGCTCGCCAGTCTCGGCGCGGAGCACGACCGCCGCCGCATTCGTCACCTCGCGCTCGATCCCAGCCAT
>JADLHR010000155.1 GCA_020848665.1 Anaerolineae bacterium | reverse complement strand
ATGGACGGCGCGTCGGAGTTTCGCGTGTTCCTGCGGGTTATGCTGCCACTGACGCGGCCCGCGCTGGCGACCGTCACGGTCTTTAACATGATCCCGATCTGGAACGACCTGTGGTTCCCGCTGATCCTGACGCGCGCTGAAGGCGACCGCACCGTGACTTACGGCGTGTCGCTGCTGTTCGGCCAGTACCAGACCGACTGGAACGCGATTCTCAGCACGCTGTCGCTGGCCTCGCTGCCGGTGCTGATCCTCTACCTGCTGATGTCCAAGCAGTTCATCAAGGGCCTGACTGCTGGCGCGGTCAAGGGATAGCGCCGCACGGAACTGGTGTGGACGCACACGCCCGGAGACGCGCCTCCGGGCGTGTTGTTTTGGCGTGCTTCGCGTGTGACGGCTCAGTCGTCCGCCTTATAGGTATGGATGTTCATTTCCTCGATCGTGCCGGTAACGGTGTAGATGATGCGCTCGGCTACGTTGGTCGCCAGGTCGCCGACACGCTCCAGGTTCTGCGCGGCGCGCATCACGCCGAACGACGCAGTGATTTTCTTCTCTTTCTGTGACTTCGCCGCCTGCTCGATGGTCTGATTCAGCACCTGGGCGAACAGGGCGTCCAGCTCAGTGTCACGCTCGATGACGTGCCTGGCGAGCACGATGTCGTCGTTGGCATAGGCCTGGATGCAGCTTTGCAGCATCAGCTTGACGAGTTTGCTCATGCGGTCCAGCTCGGCAATATGCGCGGCCTTGGGTGAGCGCTGAAGGTGGCGGAAGGATTCGGCAATATCTTTCGCCTTGTCGCCTACGCGCTCCAGGTCGATGATAATGTTCATGGCCGCGATCAGGAAGCGGAGATCGCGCGCGGCGGGCTGCTGCGTCGCAATCACGCGGAAACAGCGCGCCTCGATGGCGTAGCGCGTCGCGTTTACTTTCTCGTCGATCGCGAACACGCGCTCCGGGATGCCGGCCTCCAGCGTCTCCATCCCCTGCAAGGCCAGCACGAGCTGATCATAAACTAACTGCGCCATATCGATGACGCTCTGGCGCAGGTTTTGAAGGTCTTGGTCAAAACGCTCCCGTAGGGTCATACCACAGTATCCTCAACACTCGTCAAGCCATCTCTTTTTTCACAGCAAATCTCAAAACCATTGACCAGCGGCGGCGGATCGCTTCGCTCCTTCACCAATCTGCCTGCGCGCTCTACCTGCAAGTGTACCGGAATCCGAAGGCGATTCCTAGCCGCGCCGCCCGGTGATGTACGCTTCTGTCAGCGCCTCGCGCGGGGCGCTGAACAGGCGCTCGGTCTCGTCGAACTCGACCAGCCGCCCCAGCCAGAAGAACCCTGTTTGGTCCGAGACACGCGCCGCCTGCTGCATGTTGTGCGTCACGATCACGATGGTAAAGTGTTCGGCCAGCTCGCGCATCAGGTCCTCGACGCGCAGCGTGGCGACCGGGTCAAGCGCCGAGCATGGCTCGTCCATCAGGATTACGTCCGGCTTGACCGCGATCGCCCGTGCGATGCACAGCCGCTGCTGTTGGCCGGGATTGAGATTGAGCGCCGAGCCGTGTAGCCGGTGCTTGACGTCGTCCCACAAGCTGGCATCGATCAGGCTCTGGCGGACCAGGTCGCCCAGATCGCTGCGGCGCGCGGTGCCCAGCACACGCGGCCCGAAGGCCACGTTGTCGTAGATCGACTGCGGAAATGGGTTGGGACGCTGGAACACCATCCCGACGCGCTGCCGCAGCTCGGTCACATCCACCTCTGGATCGTAGATATTCTTGCCGTCGAGCAGAACGTCGCCAACCGCCCGCGCGCCGGGGATCGTGTCGTTCATGCGGTTCAGCGACCGGAGGAAGGTAGACTTGCCACAGCCCGATGGACCGATCAGCGCGGTGATCTCATTCTGGCCGATGCCCAGCGTCAGGCTGTCCAGCGCCTGAAAATCGCCGTAGTAAAAGCTGAAATTCCGCACGTTGATCTTGATCGATCGCTCCGTCGCCGCTCGCGTCATCACCCGAACCGTCCTGTCACGTAATCTTCGGTCTGCTTGACCAGGGGCTGTCCGAAAATCTGATCGGCGTCGCCGACCTCCACGATTTCGCCGTCGAGCATGAACGCGGCGCGCGTTGCGACCCGCGCCGCCTGCTGGACGCTGTGCGGCACCATGATGATCGTGTAACGCTGCTTGAGGTCATGCAGGCTTTCCTCGACCATCGCGGTCGAGAGCGGGTCCAGGCCGGAAGTCGGATTGTCCAGAATCAGCACTTCCGGCTCCAGCGCCAGGCTGCGCGCGATGCACAGCCGCTGCTTCTGCCCGCCGGAGAGCGCCGAGGCCGGCCGGCTGAGGCGGTCTTTGGCTTCATCCCACAGCGCGGCCTGGGTCAGCGATCGCTCGACGCGCCGCTCCAGCTCGTCACGGCTGCGGACGCCCGCCATGCGCAGGCCGTAGGTCAGGTTCTCGCGGATTGTGCCGGGCAGGGGGGTGGGCACGGCGAAAACCATGCCGATCCGCCGCCGCAGGTCGATCACATCCGTGCTGCGCTCGAAGACATCGCGCCCGCTGACCAGTACCTGCCCCTGCACGGTCGTATTCTCAATCAGGTCGGACAACCGGTTGAACAGCCGCAGCAGTGTGGTCTTTCCGGCGCGCGCCGGGCCGAACAGCACAAAAATCTGGAACGGGGCGATGTCCAGCGAGACGTTGCGCAGGGCTTCGGTCCCATCGCCGTAGGTAAAAAACACGTTCTGAACCGCGATTTTGGGATCCACGACAGCCTACCAATCCCGCCGCCGCCGCATCCGCGTGCGGATCACGGTGGCGACCAATGTCAGTGACAGCACGAGCAGCAGCAGCACGAGCGCCGTGCCGTACTGCACCGAGAGCGGCATGCCCGGCACCTGCGTCGTGATGACATAGAGGTGATAGGGCAGCGCCATCGTCTGATCGGAGACGGAACTGGGCAGCGAGGGCAGATAGAACGCGGCGACGGTGAACAGGATCGGGGCAGTCTCGCCCGCGGCGCGGCTCAGGCCGAGGATGATGCCGGTGATGATCCCCGGCATGGCGTGTGGCAGCACCTGGTGCCGGATCGTCTGCCAGCGCGTCGCGCCGAGGCTCTGGCTGACCAGGCGAAACTCCTGCGGGACGGACAGGATCGCTTCCTCTGCCGTGCTGATCACGACCGGCAGGGTCATGATGCCAAGCGTCAGCGACCCGGCCAGGATCGACGTGCCGAACTGGAGAAACAGCACGAACGCGCCCAGCCCGAACAGTCCGTAGACGATTGAAGGAATCCCGGCGAGATTGACAATTGCGAGCCGCACCCAGCGCGTCAGGCGATTGTCTTTCGCGTACTCTGCCAGGTAAATCGCGGCGCCAATCGCCAGCGGAAGGCAGACGATGGCCGTGCCCAGCGTCAGGATCAGCGTGCCGAGAATGGCGGGCATGATCCCGCCTTCGGTCATGCCGTTGCGCGGGCGCGCGGTCAGAAATTCCCAGCTCAGCGCGCCGATGCCCTGCACGACGATGTACAGGATGACCAACACAATTGGGATGACGACTAGCGCCGCCGCGCCGGTGATGACTGCAATCGCGAGCTTTTGCGTCTGCTGCCGTTTCATAGCTGGCCCCCGCGCCGCCGCACGACGGAGCCGACCAACCGCCCCGCGATCAGGTTGATGGTAAACGTCACCACGAACAGCACGATCCCGATCCCGAACAGCACGCTGTAGTGCAGGCTGCCCTGCGCGACTTCGCCCATTTCCGCCGCGATGGTCGCGGTCATGGTGCGGACCGGGCTGAGCGGCATATCTAGGCCAAGATCAGGCACGAAGGCGGCGTTGCCGGTGACCATCATCACCGCCATCGTCTCGCCGATGGCGCGCCCAATGCCGAGCATGACGGCCATCGCCAGCCCGGAGCGGGCGGCGGGCAGCACCACGCGCCAGATCGTCTGCCACTGCGTCGCGCCGATTGCCAGCGCTCCGTCGCGATACTCCTTCGGCACGGCGTAGAGCGCGTCTTCCGAGATGCTGATGATCGCGGGCAGCGCCATATACGCCAGAATCAGCGATCCGGTCAGCGCGGTCAGGCCGGTTGGCGCGCCGAGGCCCTGGATAATCGGCGCGAGCGTAACCCACCCCAGAAAGCCGAGCACAATCGAGGGAATGCCCGCCAGAACTTCGACCAACGGCTTGAGAATCTCGCGCTGCCAGGGCGGGGCGATCTCGCCCAGGTAGATCGCAGTCGTCAGGCCAAGCGGGACCGCGATGATGATCGCCCCGGCGGTGACCACCAGCGAGCCGACTAGCAGCGGCCACAGCCCGTACAGCCCCTCAATCGGATACCAGCGCCCGCTGAATAACTGGCGTAGCGGGATGTCGAGGAAGGTTGGCAGCCCCTCGCGCACCAGGAACAGGAAGATCAGCCCAACGATCGCGATTGTCGAGAGGCCAGACAGACGGATCAGCAGCTCGATCAGCGTCTCGGACCAGCCGCGACGCAGCCAGATGCTCGCCGGGCGAGCGCGCAGAGCCGCCTGCGCATAGCGTTCTCTGGCGAACTCGGTCAGGTTTGCCATCGCCTATTCCTTGTCCGCCAGACCGCTGATCGGCACGAAGCCCAGGTCCGCGACGATCTTCTGCCCCGCCGGGCTGAGAATCCAGTCGAGGTAGGCGGCGATTGCGCCGGTAGGCTGGCCTGCCGTGATCATGTACAGGTTGCGCGACAGCGCGTAGCTGCCATCGGCGGCGGTTTCGACCGAAGGGAGCACGTAGGGCGAGGCGCCGTCCCGTGCGACGGCAACGATTTTCTCGCTGTCCGTCACATAGCCCAGCCCGTCGTAGCCGATGGCGTTAACGTTGCGGCTGACCTCACTGGTGATCCCGACCGACGAGGACATCATCAGCGTGCGGGCGGCGAAAATGTCCCGGTTCTCGGAGTCACCCAGGCGGACGACTTCTTCCAGGAAATAGACGTGCGTGCCGGAGTTGCTCTCGCGCGAGACGAGCACGATCGGCGCGTCCCGCCCGCCGACTTCGTTCCAGTTGGTGATTCGCCCGGTGTAAATATCGGCCAGTTGCGGGAGCGTGAGCTGATCGACCGGGTTGTCGAGGTGGATGATCACGGCCAGCGCGTCGATGGCGACGGTGAACTCGACCGGCTCGATCCCCTGGGCGCGCGCGGCGTCGATTTCGTCCGGCTTGATCTCGCGCGAGGCGTTGGCGATGTCCACCGTGCCGTTCAGCAGCGACGCGATCCCCGTGCCGGAGCCGCCGCCTGTGACTGCGATTGCCACGTCCGGTGCGACCGTCTGGTACGCCTCGGCCCAGGCCAGCGCGACGTTGACAAGCGTGTCGGAGCCTTTATTCTGGATGGCGCGGTCGGACGCGCCGGGGTCGTCGCCAGAGGCGGACGACGCGCAGCCGCTGAGCGCGATCCACGCCAGGAGGGCGAGCAGCAGCCCGCCGGTCCATCGCTCGCGCTGTCGCGCGCGGAGAGGTGCATTCGTCATACGCGCCGGATGTTCCGGCCACTCCTTGCTGCCTGATCCCCAGTCCACCAGTACAGACTATAGTCACGGCAGGTTCAGCGGACGTTTAGCGGCGTTTAATGATCCGTAAAATCCTGGTAAAACTTCATTAACCGCCAGCGCGCGCAGAATCAAAACGGGGCCTCGCTCAGGAAGCCCCGTTCGAACCGGCGCCGCGTGGCCGGGCCTAGAGGCTGTTATGCACTTCATGGTCTGGTTTCCAGGCCACCCCCCCATCCTTCCGACCTGCGGTCGGCTTTCCTTCCCCCAGAGCGAGGGAAGGAAAAAAACCAGAACAGTCTCCCCTTCCCTCATTTTGGGGGCAAGGGGCCGGGGGATGGGGGGGTTACCCGGCGCGCAAGTGCATAACACGCTCTAGACCTGAACGTACTGCGGCAGGACCACCGGGCGAAGCTGTGTCTCGCGGTAGAAGAAGTCTTCCAGCGCGCGCTGGACGTTGCGCTCGCCGCGCCGGTACTGGCGCTTGATCTCCTGCCGCGCCGAGGCGAGCAGGTCATCTGCGCCGTTGAGATACACAAATCCCCGGCTGACGATCTGCGGCTCGCCGATCAGGCGCTTGTCGGCGTCGATCGGGATCAGCGCAACGATGAAGCCATCCTGCGACAGGCGGCGGCGGTCGCGCATCACGATCTCGCCGATCTCGCCGATCAGCCGCCCATCGACCAGCACCTCGTCAATCGCGATCGATTCTTCGGTCCAGGCGTTCTCGCCGTCGGTGATCCACTGCGCGCCGTCCCGCAGGACGAACACGTGATCGTCGGGCATTCCGGCCTCGGCAGCAAGCTGCGCGTGCAGGTACAGATGGCGCGCCTCGCCGTGCGCCGGGATCAGGTAGCGCGGCTTGACCGTCTCGATCATGGCGCGCAGCTCGTCACGGCTGCCGTGGCCGGAAACATGCACCTGCGCCATCGGGCCGTAGATCACGTTCGCGCCGCGCTCAAACAGCTTGTTGAGCATCCCGCCGACCGTCTCCTCGTTGCCGGGGATTGTGCCGCCGGAGATGATGATCAGGTCGCCGGGACCGATCTTCAGGCTGCGGTGCAGGTCGTTCGCCATCTGGTTGAGGGCCGAGCGCGGCTCGCCCTGCGACCCGGTCGAGAGAATCAGCATCTTCGATGGCGGGATATGCGCCTCGACATCGACTAGCAGCCCTTCCGGCACATCCAGGTAGCCCAGCTCGCGCGCCAGGTTGACGTTCTCGATCAGGCTGCGTCCGGTCAGCGCGACCTTGCGCCCGTACTTGTGCGCCAGGCGCATGATCTCCTGCAAGCGCGCCAGCAACGACGAGAAGGTAGCGATGATGACGCGCTGGTTCCCGGCTTCGGCCAGCAGGCGATCAATTGTCTCAGCGACGACGCGCTCGGTCGGCGTGCGGCCGGGACGGTCGGCGTTGGTGCTGTCGCCCAGCATGGCGAGCACGCCGCCCTGCGTCAGCGCCTGGAGCGTGTCCAGGTCGGTCTTGTAGCCCCCGGCGGGCGTTTCGTCCAGCTTGTAGTCACCGGTGTGCACAACTGTGCCAACCGGCGTGTCGATCACGAACCCGACCGAGTCCGGGATCGAGTGCGCGACGGCGAACGGCGTCACGCGGAACGGCCCAAGCTGCACCGGCTGCGCCTGCGTCAAGGGTAGCAGGGCGGCGCGATCCAGCACGTTCTTCTCGCGGAGCTGGCGCTCGACCAGCCCCAGCGTCAGCGGCGTGCCGTAGATCGGCGCTTTGACGTGTCGCAGCAGGTAGGGCAGCGCCGCGATGTGATCCATATGCGCGTGCGTCAGCACGATGCCGCGCAGGCGGTCCTGGTTCTGGATCACGTAGTTGTAGTCCGGCAGCACCAGGTCGATGCCGTACATGTCGCTTTCGGGGAACATTACCCCGCAGTCCACGACAATCATATTGCGGCCGTATTCGTAGACGGTCATGTTCTTGCCGATTTCCCCCAGGCCGCCGAGGGGAATGATACGCAGTTTCTGTGCCATTACTTTCCTATGCTTTCCCGCCGTCCAGCGGACGGCTCAAAATTCACGAACGATACGTTTGAATAACACCAGTTGCCTAACACCAGTAAGCTGCTAAACAGCAAGGTTGCAGGGCATGACTCAGGTATCAGCCCGCCGTGTCTGCGACTTCGACACCCACTGCGCTGGTCAATAAAGGTGAACGCGAATGAGGTGAAAGAAGGGGAGAAGTGCTGGTTGCAGGTGTTTCATCGGGCATAAGTATAAGGATAATGAACGAAATTGTCAATCCCGGCTTTGCGCGGGGAGTGGATAAAAATAGGGATACAGGTAAAATAGCAGCATGAGCCAAACCATATGTCCCTACTGTCACCGAACCGAACGGAAGGTCAAAGCGGGGCTGAACGCCTCCGGCAGCCAGCGCTACAAATGCCAGCGCTGCCAGCGGAAGTACACGCCCGAGCCGGCACCGTACGGCTATCGCGACGAGTTTCGCCGGCAGGCCATCCAAATGTATGTGGATGGGATGAACTTTCGCCGCATCGCCCGCACGCTGGGGATCGCCCATCGCAGTGTCAT
>JADLHR010000154.1 GCA_020848665.1 Anaerolineae bacterium | reverse complement strand
TCGCTGATCGCCCAGCCGAGATAGCCGCCGCCGCCGCCCTCGCTGGCGAGCACGCGCGGCTCTGGATCATCCGCCGCGATGTGCAGCAGCGCCGTCCAGGATGCGAAGGCGATCTCGAACGCCACGACACGCAGCCAGCCCAGGCGAGGCTGGATACCAAACTTGGGCAGGAGCAGCGCGACGCCGGTTGCCAGCACGCCCAGCGCAACGACGAAGGCGCCGGCTCCAAACAGCCTGCGCAGCCCGGTCGAGATCGCAACCGCCAGCGCCGCTTCCGAGGTTGAGTTGAACAGCGCAGTCAGCGCAATGACCCCCGCGACGATCAGCAGCAGGGCGCCCAGCTCGTCGGACCAGGAGGGCAGGTGCGTGCGCATACGCTGCCAGAACGCCGGGTCCTTCAGGTTGCGCCGGACCGACGCCGACCACGCGGCGAAGTGCTGCGCCGTTGTCTCATGCTTGCCAATTGCCCCGTGCGCGGTAGCTGGCTTGCGGGCGCGCGCCTTGGACGCAGCCGGCTTGGCGCTGGTTTTAGGCGGCTGCTTCGGCGGTTCTGCGCGCGCGGCTTTGCCAGCCGATTGGGATGGCTTGGGGACGGCCTGGGCTGGCTTACCGGCGCGCTGCTGCGGCTTTGGGCGATCCGACTTGCTGGCCGGGGTCGCGGACGTAAGACGACCGCCGTGAGCGGTCTCCTTCTTGGGCATCAATCGCACCCTTGTATGCCATGCTTGCGTGTCAGGAAAGTGTGATAGATCATACCATACCATACCGCACTTGGCCCGGTCCGGCAGGTTTTTCGGCTTCGGCGCCCGCGCGAGAGTAGTGTACACTGTCTCTTGAGGGAAGCCATGTTAGAATGGCGTCCGCCACAGTTCGCAATTTGACACGATGAGGATAGTCATTTTGGCCGCAAAACTCCCCGCACGAATTTTAATAGTGGAAGACACCGTCGAATTTGCCGAACTGGTGCGCCTCGCGCTCGGCCGGCTTGGCGCCGAAGTGAATCATGTGACGCTGGCCGAGGACGCGCTGCGGACGGTTGCCCGTTTTCAGCCCGATCTGATCCTGCTCGACATCGGACTGCCTGACATGGATGGGTGGCGCCTGTTGGACACGCTGCGCAAGAACACCTACCGGGGTGGCGAAGCGCCAGTGATTATCGTGCTCACGTCGCATGGCGATCCCGCAAATCGGCTGATGGGCAAGCTGCAAGGGGTCGATGGGTATTTGATCAAGACCTGCACAATGGCCGCAATCCGTTCGACAGTGGCGGCGGCGCTGCGGCTGGATTTCGACGCGATCAACCTGTAGCGGCCCTCGTGAGTGATCTGTCTCTGAGCAGTCGAGCGCGTTCCGCATCGATCAGACAGACAGGCGCCGTGGCTCTGCTTTGCGGCGTGGCGCTGCTCGCTGCCAGTCTGATGCCGCTCGGCACGCCGTTTGCGCACGGCATCTCGGCTGTCGAGGGTGACGCGCGTTATGCCGCGCAAGTTACTGCCACGCTCTCGCCTTCTGCGCTGGACGATCACCACACGCTGCGCGCGCTGATCGCGGCACGCGATTGGGATGGCGTCGCCTCGGCGCTGGAGCGGAGCGCGGAAAGTTCTCCGGACGATCCTGAGTTCCGTTACTGGCGCGGGCTGCTCCTCGGCGCGGGCGACCCGGCGGCAGTTGGTGATCTGCGGCGCGCGCTGGAGTCGGAGACGCTGCGCCCCCAGGCGCAGGCCGCGCTCGACGCGCTGCTGCACGATCCGGCGGCGCCCCTGGCTGAACGCTGGACGGCGCTCGGCGTCGCCCTGATTGGCGTGGGCGAGTGGGCCTGGGCGCATCACGCCTTCGACGCTGCGCTGGCAGCAGACCCGCTGCACGTGACTGCGCTCGCCTATCGCGGCTTCGCCAAAGACCGGCAGGGGCTTGATGGGTTGGCCGACATCAAGGCTGCGCAGGCGCTCGGCCCGCGCGAGCCGGCCGGATACTATTTCGCGGGATTGCACTGGCGCGCGGCGGGTGACTATGCCGCATCGCATCAGGCGTTTCTCGCGGCTCATTTCCTGGCGCCAGACAATCCCGCGTTTGCAGCGGAAGTCGGTGGCGCGCTGGAGTTGCTCGGCGTGTACAGCGACGCCGAGCCTTGGTACCGGATGGCGGTCGAGTTGGCTCCTGACGAGCCGGGCTGGTATGCTCTGCTCGCGCGCTTTTATGTGGATTCCGGCTATCGCCCGGACGATGCCGCGTTCGCCTTTGTTGAAGCCGCCGCCGCGCGCTTCGACCGGAACGCTGACCTCGCGGCCAGCCTGGGATGGGCGCGCTTTCAGCAAGGCGAGCACCAGCGCGCGTACGACGCGCTCAACCGCGCGCTGTCGCTGGCGCCAGAGTCGGTGCGCGCACGGTATTATTTTGGGCTGGTGCTGGAACGACTTGGCGACCGGGAGGGCGCGGCGGACTCGCTGTGGTTTGTGCTGGACACAGCCGGCCCGGAGGATGCCTACGGGCTTCGGGCAGCGCGTGCGCTTCAGCGGCTCGGCTATCCGGTGCGCGCCAGGCCCTGACCCGGAAGACGGACAATCCGGAATCTGCGTGGGATGAGCGCGACAGACGATGCGGGACGGGACGCAGCGAGTAATATGACCGAGACGATTCAACCGTTTCATCGGGCAGGCGAGTCACGCCCGGTTCGCCAGCGACGGCCTCGTGTGCTCCCGCTGATGCTGCTGCATTTCGCGGTGGCGGGAATCGTGTTGTTGCTGGCCGCCGCCGGGCTGCTGGTGTACCTCTATACGCTGCACTTCACGTATGCTGACATCGGCTGGAACCTGCGCATCAG
>JADLHR010000153.1 GCA_020848665.1 Anaerolineae bacterium | reverse complement strand
GTCGCTGGAAGCTCGCAGCGGCGGCGCTGCTGGCGCTGCTGTGGTCGCTTGCCGCGCTGTTGTATTATCTGGCGATCTAGCGGCAGCGCACGCCCCGCGCCCTTAGCTGCGAAGTCAAATCACGAGACGCTCGCCGGGCGTCTCGTATGATTCAGCGGCGCTATTTGGGCGAGACGGTCGGCGTGCGCGTGAGGCGCGGCGGCAGGAAAGGCGTCGCCGAGGCTGTCGCGGTTGCCGTTGGCGTGACAGTCAAGGTCGGAGTCCAGCTTGGGATCGACGTAGGCGTGCGTGTCGGGCTGGTGGTCGGCGACAGAGTGGCCGACGGGGCGAGCGACGCCGTCGCAGACGCCGTCGCGGACGCTGTGGCGGACGAAGTGGCCGAGGGCCGGGCCGTCGGCGTGCTCGGCGGAGCAGGTGTACGTGTCGCGCTTGCCGGGACGCGGGTTGGCGGCTCCGGCGTCGCCGGTTCGGGTGTGGGCGGCTCAGGTGTGGGCGCTTCGGGGGACGGAAGCTCTGGTGTGGCGCTCGCCAGCGGCGCGATCAGCCCGTCCTCGTCACCGCTCGGCAGCGGCGCGCTCGGATCGAGCGTCGGACTCAAAACGAGCGCCGCCTGTTCGGGCGACGCGGTGGCGGTGACGGAGGCCGGGTTGGAAGACAGTGTATCGGGCGCCGCGCCGGTCGAGGTTGGCTCTGGCGCCGGTGGGCCGGCCAGTCCCTCGCGCGTGAAGGTCTGGTCGAAAAGCTGGCCGCGGCTGCCGAGCGCGCCCTGGCGCTGGTTGTTGACCGACAGCGCCAGCGCGGCGGCGTTGCTGGCGCGCAATCCGACGCTTTCCTCGCCCTCGAACTGCCAGACTTCGCCGGGCCGCGCCAGCCCCTGGCGCGTGACTTCGCCATCGACGGTCACGCGCAGCCAGGTGCGCTGTGTGACGTTGATGCTGACGACGACATGCGTGCTGGTGTCGCCCGGCGGCGTATAGGCCAGCTCCGGCGTTATCGGTCCCACGCTGCCCTCTGTGGGCGTCGCTTCCGTATCGCCAGCAGCCAGCAGTTCGCTGTCCGTCTCGCCACCAGACTCCGGCCCCGGCTCGGCGCCGCCGTCTGGCGTTAGATCGAGCGCGGCCACGCCTTCGTCCCCGGCGGATTCCGAAAGGCTGTCAAGCAGCGCCGTTGCGCCCAGCACGACAAGCACGACGATCGCCCCGGCGATCAGCACGATCGCGGTGCTGGTCAGCCAGCCCCGGCGCCGCTTGCGTGGAGCACCTTCAGCGCGAGCTGCCGGGCGCGGCGTCATCGACCGGGTTGGTGCGGCGGGGGGCGATGTTGGCTGCGGCTCGCGCCGGGCGCGCCCCAGGACGCCCTTTGACTCTGCGCCGGTCAACTCCGAGGCCAGCAAATCGAAGTCGATGCCGAGGAAGCGCGCGTAATTGCGCAGGAAGCCCTGGGCCTGGACCGGCGTCATGCCCGCATAGTCGCCGCGCTCCATCTGCTCGATAAAGCGCGCGCGGATACGGGTGGCGCGCTCGACATCGTCTGGCGACAGCTCTTTCGCTTCGCGCGCTTCGCGCAAACGCTGCCCCAGCGCAACGAAATTGGTCACGCTCGCTCGGTTCTCCGGATGCTGTTGCTTAATATCGCGCGGATCATAACCAAAAGCGGGTGATTTGGCTATGCCCGCTCAGCGCGGCAGCGCAATCACCCGCCCGGCACGCGCGCACGCGCGCGCCTTAGTTGCTCGTCTTAGTTGCTCGTCTTAGTCGCTCGTCGCCAGCAGATCGGAGAGATCGCCCTGAAACCGCACCAGGAAGTCGGCCCAGGTTTGCACGTCGTCCTGAGAGAGCGGGGACGAGTGGACGGCGCCCATACCCGGCAGATGCGTGTAAGGCAGGCGGTCGAACGCGCTGAAGGTGCTGTTATGGTGACAGACCGGGCACGTGGCCGATAAAACCCAAGAGCCAGCGCTGTGACGCAGAACCGCCACATCGCCGGCTGAATACGCGTGTTGGCACGCGCTGCACGGCAGATACCGGGTCACAAAGGCAACGAGGTCGCCGGTGCCGGGTTGTTCCACCAGCATGAGGGGTTGCAGGCGGCTGATTACTCCGCGGCCTGCGCTTCCTCGTCTTCCAACTCGCTCGTGGCGGCGGTATCGTCCGCCACATCGACCGGTTCGGTGCTGGCGCTGCCATCCACGACTTCCTCAGCGGCTTCAAAACGACCGCCCAGCCCGCGCAGGCTCGCAACCGGCTTCCCGGCCTCGTAGTCCGCAATCTCTTCTTCGCGGATGACCACGACGCGCAGCTCTGGCGAGATGCCCCCGCCAAGGCGCACCGGCACCGGGTGCACGCCCAGCTCGCGCAGCGGGCGCTCGCTGATGCGGCGGCGGTTGATATCGACGCCGGTTTTTTCTTCCAGCGCCTGGGCGATGTCCATCGTGGTGATCGAGCCGTAGAGCTTGCCGTTCTTGCCCGCTTTGACGCCGAAGACCAGCTCGACGCCGTTAATACGGTTGGCGGCTTCCTGCTCGCGCTGGTGAAGCTCGTCGCGGCGAATGGCGACGTTTTTCAGCAACTGCTGATGCTCGCGCAGCGCGCCGGCCGAGGCCTTGATCGCCAGCCCGCGCGGAATCAGGTAATTGCGCGCGAAACCATCGGCGACCTGCACCACATC